>CAZRQI010000014.1:0-21851 GCA_964602025.1 uncultured Veillonellaceae bacterium | reverse complement strand
GTCGGGCTGACAAGCAACAGGTACGCCTGTGGGACCTGCAATGGGTTTCGCAGGCATATTTTTTGTTTGAAAGCGGATTTCGCAATCCGTAGATGCAAAAATCTGCGTTGAAGGGAAATTAATAATCATGCCAACCGACGTGATGCGAAAAATCAAACGGGTGCTATGGATTATTCTTGCCGCCAATCTGGCTGTCGCCGGAATTAAAATCGTTGTGGGTCAACTGATTCTGAGCGCCAGTCTGACTGCCGACGGTTTTCATTCCCTTACCGACGGCATCTCCAATGTCGTCGGTCTCATTGGCATTCAATTCGCCGCCCAGCCAATCGATGCCAAGCATCCTTATGGCCACCGCAAGTATGAATTCATTACCGGTTTGTTCATCGGGTTTCTGCTGTTAATTATCGCCGCACTTGTTATTTATGAATCCATTTCGAAATTCATTCAGCCAGTACCTCCCGAAGTGACAATCATCAGCTTGGTTTCCTTACTCGCCACTATGGTCGTCAATGTTTTCGTTTGCGTCTTCGAATACCGACAAGGCCAAACCCTCGGCAGCGCCGTGTTGATTTCCGATTCGTTGCACACCCGGAGCGACGTATATGTGTCCATCAGCGTTTTGCTAACCCTCATCGGCATCAAGTTTGGCCTGCCACCGATCATCGATCCGATCGCTTCTTTGCTGGTGGCGGCGTTCATCATCCACGCCGCGTTCCGAATCATCCGCTCCACCAGCGATGTATTGGTGGATAAAGCCGTCGCCGACTCCGATACGATCCGGGAGATTGCCCTGGCATTTCCCGAAGTGCGGGGAGTCCATGACATCCGCAGCCGCGGCAGCGAGCAGGAACTCTATATTGACATGCATGTGCTGATTGATCCCGAAATGGGAATCGCTGAATCCCACCGCCTGTCCCACGCCGTGGAACAAAAGATCCGTCAGTCGTTGCAAGTTAAAGCCCGCGTCATGATCCACATGGAACCGTATCGCGACAAAGCGCCGGGGCACACTCCAACGAAGTAACCTGCCCAATGTTTGACAACGGCATTGGCGGTTGCTATAATTTTCTCAGTTGAATCAGCTGATACGGAACTGACGGATAGCGTGGAATCAACCACATGAACCGTATCGGAATAGGCAGTCGACCGTCTGGGCAAAAATTTATTTTTGTGCAGGCGGTTTTTTGTTTGCCAAAAACTGAATCAGTACGATACGGAACTGGCGGATTGAGTGGATGAATACCACGGGGAACCGTATCGGGGAAAATGCCGGCCGCCTGGGCAACAGACATGTGTCCAGGCGGTGTTTTATTTTGCCGCCGGATAACGCAACCGCAATAATAAAAGGAGCGTGACGGATCATGAAAAACCGGTGGCTTATCGCAAGTTCCGCAGTAGGTATTCACATTTGCATCGGCAGCGTTTATGCATGGAGCGTAATGACCAAGCCAATCATGGCGGCTCTGGGAATCAGCCTGAAGGAAACCCAGTGGACCTTTTCCCTGGCCATTCTGTTTCTTGGTTTATCCGCCGGTTTTTTAGGCGGCTGGGTGGAAAAATACGGTCCGCGTCGATCCGGTCTGACCTCTGCCCTATTTTATTGTTCCGGCATGTTTGGAACCGGCCTTGCCATTCATTGGCAAAGCTTGCCACTGCTCTATCTGTTTTATGGTATGATTGGCGGCATTGGTCTGGGTGTAGGATACATCACACCTGTTTCCACACTTGTGAAGTGGTTTCCTGAAAAGCGCGGCTTCGCCACCGGCATCGCCATCATGGGCTTTGGCTTGGCCAGTCTGGTCGCCGGTCCGTTGATTCAGATTCTGTTGCAAAAAGTCGGTCTGGTCGCGACTTTCGCCGCATTAGGTTTTTTGTACCTGTTCATCATGATCCCCTCTGCCCTATATCTTGAACCACCGCTCAAGTCAGCTTCAACCCCGGAGATGGCCAAAAGGGACGGTTCGCGTTGCGAACCCATCCAGGCCACAGCCGGCGCCGCGGTCAAAACCTGGCAGTTCTGGACGCTCTGGTGGATGCTGTTCATCAATATTACCTGCGGAATTGGCCTGCTCAGCGTCGCATCGCCCATGGCGCAGGAAACCATCAACATGTCCCCGCTGACCGCCGCGACCATGGTCGGAATGATCGGGCTCGTGAACGGACTGGGACGATTGTTCTGGGCTTCCATTTCCGATTATCTTGGCCGGGCTAATACTTATATCGCGTTCTTTATCATTCAGGCCATTGCCTTTTTCCTTCTGGCGAAAACAAACAACAGTATTCTGTTCCAATTTCTTGTCTATCTGATTATTTCTTGCTACGGCGGCGGCTTCTCAACAATTCCCGCCTTTTTGAGCGATTTATTCGGCACACGCGAATTAAGCGCAATTCATGGTAAAATATTAACAGCCTGGGCTGCCGCCGGTGTCGTGGGGCCCCTGTTCGTCGCCTGGATCAAAGATACCACGCATAGTTACCATGCTACGCTGATCGTTTTCTCTCTGTGCTTTACCGCATCACTGGTGGTTGCAACAGTGCTGAAAAACAAGCAGTCTCAGGCTGCCGCCGCCGAATCCGCGCTATAGCTGACGAAAAATAGACTCAGTGATCCCCTTGACAAGACCGCCTTGTATCACGTATGATTCAAATGATAATTTTTTTCATTTGAGTTGGGAAAGGAAGAATTGCATGAAGAAAACCCTACTGGCTGTCTTATTGACCGGAATACTCGCCGCCGCAGCGCCGGCCGCCGCAGCCCCCCTGGAAATCAGCGGTACCGCCACCATCAAGTACGAAGCCGATTCCGCAGCCAACACTCCAACCGAAGCAGGAACCATGTATACCATCACGCTCCGGGGCGAACAAAAACTCTCGCCGAATTTTTCGGTATTCGCCCGTATCGGTGCGCAATACGCCACCAATCCCACCCTTGCCGATTTCAACCAGGCGGTCTATTCTCCGAATACCAAAGCAGTAGTCGCGCTGGATCAATACGGTTTCATCTATAAGCCAAACAAGCTGACCTTCACATTGGGCCGGCAACCGGCTATCATCGGCACAACCGCCCTGCTGTACCAACGCCACGAAGAAAACATCGGCAACAACGCGTTTGTCGAAGGCCTGTCCATCCAGGGCAAAGTTGGCGCTGTCGATCTCTCGGCCATCGCCGCACGGGAGAACAATCTATGGCTGCCAAACAATAGCCTTTATGCCGTCCGTGGCGGCGTGGACCTGTCCAAAAACTTAGCCGCCGGCCTGACTCTAGCCCGCTATAAATACAACGAAGGAAACGCCAGCAATCACTGGGCTGTCGACACAACGGCCACATTCGGCAAGACCAGCATTACAGCGGAATACACCCAGTCCGACCTTTCTTCGGCTAATTCCGCCTATGCCGTCACTTTGAATTATGATTTCAATGGAAAAACCGGCCTGTATGTCACGAATTTTCGGGTCGGAGCCAACGGGGACATGGGCGGCCAGGGTGAATTCGACAACAACAACCGCGGATTTTACTACGGTTTGACCCACGCTTTCAACGACAAACTCTCTTTGGAAATCACCTATAAAGATCAGGTTCTGATGTCGGACAACTCCAAAAACAGCAAATGGGAAGTATTTCTCCGGAACAGCTTCTGATTGGCAGGAAAACCGAGCCCCGGCTCCGAAGTAAAAATATAGTAATTTCAAGTTACTATTCTTAGGAGAGGGGGGAATGAAATGGATTCACGTGAGAATCTGGCGCATTGGCAGGCTTCCGTTGTTGGTTTTTTTCGGGAATTGAGCCGGATCATGACGGTCGTTGAACAGCGAATGCGGGATGACTCCTTCGTACCGATTGGTGACTCCGCAGTATTTCAGGACGCTTCCACCGCATTTGACCGTAGCTCGCGCTGGTTGCCCAGATATCTGGCCCGCGCCTATGTCAAAGGGAAAAAACCGAATCGCGCGGTTGGGTACTGCATTCATTTGGGTCCGTATTCCGACCCGACGACAGTCGCTTACCTGAACAAATCCCGTCTGGATTTGCCCTTTGTTTCACTGGCCTGTTTGCGGGACATGCAGCCCGGCCCCTTGGAAGTCGACCGGCGTCAGGTATGGGACCGGCTTTGGGACAGCGGTTGGTGGGCAACTTATGAAGATCATGTTTCCGGTCCTCTGCGAATCTACCATACGACCCGGGAAATCAGCGGATTCCAGGCCACCATCGCCGGATCATTACTCGATTTGTTTCCGTTGGAAGACCCCGCCGATGTTGCGCAGAGAATTGTTGCGCCGCTCTTGCTGCTGCACGAAAGTCGTGATGCCGAATTGCAGCAACTGCCGCAGTTATTGATCCGTCCCTGAATTCACCGGTTTGTTAACGCTGATTGACACACCCGATCTTAGCCCGCACCGCGGGCTATTTTTGTGCAAAAAGCCGAATCACGCCTTATTCTTCCGGTAGGAATTTGCCTTGTCAACAGGGAACTATAGAAGCATATCCGCTCAAGCCAGATTGGGGAGGTTGATGCTCATGTCCATCCATCCGCTCGCCGGGAAGAAAGCTCCCGTCGCCATGTTGGCAAATATCCCCCGCCTTATCGCCGCGTACTACACGAATCACCCCGACGCCAGCGAGTCATCGCAACAGGTATCGTTTGGAACTTCGGGGCATCGTGGCAATGCGTATCTCAATACTTTCAACGAAGACCATATTCTGGCCATTGCACAGGCGATCTGCGATTATCGCAAACAGTCCGGAATTTCCGGGCCTTTGTTCTTAGGATTTGATACTCACGCTTTGTCCGAGCCGGCGTTTGTTTCCACATTGGAAGTACTCGCGGCGAATGGAGTGGAAACATTTATTTCCCAGGAAATGAATTACACGCCGACACCGGCGATTTCCCACGCCATCCTGACTTACAACCGAAATCGGCAAACGGGCCTTGCGGACGGGATTGTCATAACGCCATCCCACAATCCACCCGATAATGGCGGCATCAAGTACAATCCGCCAAATGCCGGTCCGGCGGATACCAATATCACACAATGGATCGCCGATGCCGCCAACGCGCTGTTAATCAGCGGCAATCGCAAAGTTCAGCGCATGCGGGTTGAAAAAGCCCGGCAAGCGCCAAATATCCATGAATATGATTATATCGGGCCCTATGTCCGTGATCTGGAAAACATCATTGATATGGATATCATCCGATCAGCCGGATTGCGTCTGGGCGCCGACGCACTGGGCGGGGCGGGACTCGCCTATTGGCGGCCGATCGCCGAGCGGTACGGACTCAACATCGAAGTTCTCAATGGCGATCCGGATCCGACCTTTCGGTTCATGACCGTCGACAGCGATGGCAAAATCCGGATGGATTGTTCTTCGCCCCATGCGATGGCCAGCTTGATCAACTTAAAAGGGAAATATGATCTCTCGTTCGGCAACGATCCCGATTTCGACCGTCACGGCATCATCACCCAAAGTGTTGGCTTGATGAATCCCAATCATTTTTTGTCCGTTGCCATCGATTTTTTGTTCGCCAACCGGCCGGGCTGGCGTTCCGATGCGGCGGTGGGAAAAACATTGGTCAGTTCTTCGATGATTGATCGCGTGGCGGCAGGGCTGGGACGTCGCTTGGCCGAAGTCCCGGTCGGCTTCAAATGGTTTGTGCCCGGATTGCTGGACGGATCTTTGGGGTTCGGCGGTGAGGAAAGCGCTGGCGCTTCATTTTTGCGAAAGAATGGAACCGTCTGGACCACGGACAAAGATGGCATGATTCTTTGTCTACTGGCGGCGGAAATTATGGCCCGGACCGGCAAGGATCCCGGTCAGCACTATCTGGCATTAACTGAAAAATATGGCGCGCCGGTTTACGAACGAATCGACGCCGTGGCCACTCCGCCGCAAAAAGCGGTGCTGGCAAAGCTTGCGCCGGAACAGGTGACCGCGACGGAACTGGCTGGTGAACCCATCACCGCCAAGTTGACAAAAGCTCCGGCGAATGCCGCCCCGATCGGCGGGCTCAAAGTCTGCACAAAAAATGGCTGGTTTGCGGCCCGGCCATCTGGTACGGAAGACGTTTACAAAATCTATGCGGAGAGCTTCAAGGGACCGGAACACTTGAAGCAGATCCAGGACGAAGCACAGGCGATGGTCAACGATGCCTTTGCGTCCGCCGGAGTCTGAAATGAGTAAGCTGCCCGCCTTTCGCTTCTGGCGCACTTTTTTGCCGGCAGCCGCCTTGGCCGGCGCGGTATTTCTGTTCGCGAAATTTTCATACCCTTTGCCGGCGGTTACCGAACTTCTTCTCTGGTACTCGCGCCTTGATCCGCTGCTGATGATCGGCCAGTTGCGCGTCGGGACTCTGGCGGCCTGGATGTTGGCACCGCTGGCGATCCTTGCCGCTACGCTGTTGTTCGGGCGAGTCTTTTGCGGCTGGCTTTGTCCGCTGGGGGGACTGCTGGCCTTGCTGCACAGCCTGAAGATTTCTGGCGGCTCTCCGCCGCCCGGATTGACGAAACTGTCCGGTTGGCGACTGCCCTGGCTGGCGTTTTTGTTGTCCGTTTTGCTCTTGGGCAGCGCCTGGCCGTTGTATCTGTCGCCCTTTCATCTGCTGACGGAAGAACTATCCCGGATCTGGCAACAGCAAATTCCCTGGGTGTTGCTCGTGGTTCTTGGCTTGGGAATCCTACTGTTCCCCCGTTTTTGGTGTGTCTATGTCTGTCCGACCGGCCTGCTTCTATCTCTCGTCGCTCGGTTGCGAATCTTCCGCTTGAAACCGCCCGCCGCTTGCATCCATTGCGGACTCTGCCAAAAAATCTGTCCCACCGGCGCCGCCGATCCGGCAAATCATCGAACCACCGCCGACTGTCTGCTGTGCGGTCGTTGCAGTGATCACTGTCCGGTCGGAAATTTTGAAATCGCCAAACAGGTACCGACGACGCCACAGGCCGAAATGTCGGCAAGTGCTTTCAGCCGACGGGAAATTTTACGTTCGGGGGGAGCGTTAATTCTTGCCGGAGCCGCCACGCCACTACTAACCCGGCCAGCCGGCGCCAACCCGCTACGTCCGCCCGGAGCGCTGGAAGAAGCAGACTTTCTTGCCCGATGCAGTCGTTGCGGTCGCTGCATCAAAGTCTGCCCCAGTCAATGCATCCGACCGATGCCGCTGGCCAGCGGGGCCGGTCTGTTTCTCACGCCCCATATTATCCCGCGTCAGGCGCGTTGCGAACTCTGCCAACAATGTCAGCAGGTCTGTCCCACCGGCGCGATTGCCCGCGTTCCGATTCCGCAGGTATTGATGGGGCGGGCAGTGATTGACCATTCCCAGTGCCTCGGTTGGGCCCATGGCAAACTTTGTTTGGTTTGCAAGGAACAGTGTCCGCAGCACGCAATCGATTCAGATTCTCTGAACAGACCCTCTGTTCAGAAAGAAAAATGTGTCGGCTGCGGCGGTTGCGAAAACGCCTGCCCGGTCGACCCGGCCGCAATTACCGTTAAACCGCAGCCAAAACGTCGCCACAAAAAAGCTTCGCCGGCCGCAACCTAAAAAAATTCATTTCGATTTATCTATTGACAAAATCCATATTATCGAATATATTTATATAGATTGTTTCCCACTACTTTGATTATGTAACGATGTGAAAGAGCAAAACCTATCGCCCCGGATTTCTCTTGCTTTTCGTAAACGCAGATAGTATTGGTAACAGTCAGCTGGTAATTGCGGCTGATGATGTGTGGGCACGTCATAATTACCATATTACTGAATTACGGAGGAAAGAAAAGATGGAGAAAAAATTCCAGTATCTGATGCAGCGATTATCCCAATTGGGGTATCGTCCGCACGAGATCAGCAATATCGTCAAGTCTTCAATCGGCGGCAAAGCCGAATTGGTTGGCCAGTTGGAACGATATGAGCAGTTGGGCATAGACTATCTGCAAAACTACAGTCAATAATAATGATGTAGCTGGACCGGAAGCGGCAAGATCGTGCTTCCGGTCCTTTTATTTTCCCCCTGGCGCCGCATCGTCCCGCAGTAAATAAAAAAATATGTACTTCTCCAATGCCGCATAGTAAAATAAAATGTGTTTGCATGTATCGTTTGTTTTCGGATACGATTTCCGCACTTTGGGTTCTTCCTAAAATAAAGGTCAAAATGAAAGGAACGATTATTTTAATGCTGGTTCATCAACTGATTTTCCAAGGACAAGCTTCCGATGTGGCATTCCATACCTTGGAAAAAATCACCTACGACCAACTCCAAAAAAGCTTCGCCGCCTACCGTGACTATTTTTATGCCCAGGGTATTCGAGCCGGCGAAAATGTCGGGCTATTCTCCCGCAATTCCGCTGAATTTGTGTACTGTTACATGGCGCTGTCCAGTCTGGGCGCCATCACTGTCCCCATGAATTTTCAGCTAACCCCCCGTGAGGTTGCTTACATTGTAAAAGATGCGCAGATGAAACGTCTCGTCACGATGGAAACATTGGCGATCGAGGAGGAATTGCGGCAATACGAATATGGCGCGGAAGTCAATCAACTCGTCATCCCGGAGTTTGAGAAGATTTTTGCCGTTGAGCGGTTTGCCCCGGCGCCGTGCCTGGACGATCTCATCGCCGATACTTCAGCCTGTGTCATCATCTATACTTCCGGGACTACCGGCAACCCCAAAGGAGCCATTTTGACCCACCGCAACCTGGTTTCCAACGTACGCTCCTTCGGCGCCGCCCTGCCTCCCGCCTCCAACGCAGACAACGTATTATGCGTTTTGCCGATGTACCATTCCTTTGCCTGGACCTGCGCCGTTCTTTATCCTCTTTCACGGGGAGCTTCCATCACCATCCTGGAAGCATTCACGCCGAAAGAAACCATCGCTGCCATCAAGGATACCGGCGTCAGCATCGTGTTCGGCGTTCCGCCCATTTATAATTATCTGACCCGGGTCGGTGCAGTGGAACATCTTAAGGGCGTCAAAACTTTCGTCTCCGGCGGCGCTGCACTCCCCCAAAAAGTCGCGGAACAATTTCAAGAAAAATATGGTGTTCCTATTTTGGAAGGGTACGGATTGTCCGAGGCTTCCCCGGTTGTTGCCCTAAACCCGTCTGTCAAAACCAAATTTTGTTCGATTGGCCGGCCACTGCCGGAAGTCCGGGTTAAAATCGTCAACTCCAGGGGAGAAACCCTGCCGCCTGGCGAAATCGGCGAATTGCTTGTGCAAGGTCCGAATGTCATGAAAGGGTATTACAATCTACCGTTGGAAACCTCCCGGGCGCTTCGTCATGGCTGGCTGCATACCGGGGACATCGCCTATCAGGATATGGATGGCTACTTGTTCATCGTGGATCGTCTCAAAGACATGATCATTATCAATGGGGAAAATGTATATCCCCGGGAAATCGAGGAGTTGCTGTATGCTTTCCCCGGAGTCGTCGAAGCCGCCGTGATTGGGGTTCCCGACAAGCTCCGCGGCGAAGCGGCTCGCGCCTATGTCGTCATGGACCAGGAACATGCATTTGACCGCAAAGCAATCCGCGACTACCTCCAACCCCGACTGGCCGCCTATAAAGTGCCCAAAGACATCTTCCAGGTGGAGGCGTTGCCCAAAAATAAAACCGGCAAAATAATGAAACGTCTCTTGCGCGAGCAGATCGGCGCTGAACACGGCCAGGTCCAAACCGGCTGAAACGGGAAAATGCTTAGAAGTTCTTATGAGTACCGGAATCGCAGGATTTTTCGAATCTTTGTCGAATTATTTTTTTAATATATGTTTTCTGAAATAACAAGGAGGGTTCCTGCATGGCAGACTTGAAAGGTTCGGAAATTATCGAGCATTTTGCTCAAATTGCTCCCTATGTCAACGATATCATTCCGGGAGACATCGGGGTCACCATTGCAAAGGATTACAAATACACATTGTATATCCCGGCCGATTCGCTGAATCTTGGAACTAAAGTCGGCGATGAAGTCAAGCCTGGCGGTACAATGCAAGCCTTCGATACCGGCAAGCAGGTGGTCCGCGTGATTCCCAAGGAAAAATCTTCTTATGGCATCGGTTATATTGTATGCTCCACGCCCTATTTCGATGATGGAAAAGTGGCTGGAGTCATCACGATTACCCAAGGCACCGAGCAGTTTGAAAAGATCACCAACGCCGCCACCGATCTGGCGGCGTCCTCCGAAGAACTGTCCGCCAGCATCCAGGAACTGGCCAGCCGCGCCTCACAGTTGGCATCCACCAGCAAGGAGCTCGACGATCTCAGTCATGACTTGCAGGAAAATGCCAAAAAGACGGATGAAATCGTAGCGTTTATCAAGCAAGTCGCCGGACAGACCAATTTGTTGGGGCTCAATGCCGCCATTGAAGCCGCCCGGGTAGGCGAAGCGGGACGCGGTTTCGGCGTCGTGGCGGAAGAAGTGCGGAAATTGGCCGCCGCCAGCGCCGAGTCGGTAAAGACGATTTCGGCCGCATTGGGAAATATCGCGGCCTCTGTGACCACTCTTTCGCAAAAAGTCCGGGAGATTGATATGAATGCCGCCGGGCAGACCACGGCTCTCCACGAGATGGCCAAGGCGAGCCAGGAGCTGGCTACGCTGGCCAGTGGCCTGTCGGAAGCATCCAAGGAACTCTTCGAACTTGACTAACCCTTTTGCTTAATTTCGTTTCAAGTGCAATTGGCCCAGTCGCCTGCATAGCGGCTGGGCTTTTTCCTTAGTCACAGAACGATGCAGGAATTACCCTACGACAGCCGATTTATTCAAAGCGGAAGCCTTGCCGCCGTCTGCAACGCTCTTCCGACGATTGGACAATTGATTGATTTTTCGGGTTTCTATTGTTATAATGCCGATATAGCGTGAAGTGTTCTGCGCAGACAGCATTTCACGTTATTTTCCTGCAAAATATTTAGGGCAATATACGACTGGAGGGTATGGTTTTGCGCGTCATCATCATCGGCGCAGGTAAAGTTGGTTTTAAACTGGCGGAAAAATTATCCCAGGAAAACCACGAAGTTCTGGTCATTGAACAAAACGAAGACCGACGAAAAATTCTTCAGGAATATCTGGACGTTCTGGTCTCCGGTGGAAATGGCGCCAGCCCCCGGGTTTTATCCGATGCCGGCATTACCCATACCGATCTGCTGATTGCCGTAACGGATCAGGACGAAGTAAACATGCTGGCCTGCATGGTCGGCAAGCGGGCCGGCGTGGCGCGCACTGTCGCCAGAGTTCGGAGCCCCGAGTATGTCCAGCATGACCAGGCCTTGTTTCGCGAGTGGATGGGGATAGACCTGTTGATCAATCCCGAAATGGTGACTGCGCTGGAAATTTTACAAATACTAAAAACCCCGGCGGCTCTCGATGTTGAGGAGTTTGCGGAAGGCCTCGTCCGCTTGCTCGAAGTCAAACTTCGCGCCGACTCGCCGTTGGCCAATATTCCCCTGAAAGACCTGACTTTGCCCAACAGCATTCTGGTTGTAGGAATCCTGCGCCAGGATAAAATGATCATCCCCAACGGCAATGACATGCTTCGGCCGGATGACCATGTTTTTTTCATCGGCGAGCATGATGCGATTGTCGATTTCGAAGGCAATTTTACCGCAAAACGCTCAAAAGTCGAACGTGTGATGATCATCGGCGCCGGCAGGGTTGGCCGCAACCTGGCGGTATTGCTGGAGCAAAATGGCATTTCCGTAAAAATCATTGATCGGGATGAAGATCGTTGCGATGCGACGGCGTGCCTGTTAAATCAAGGAATTGTTCTGAACGGCGACGGCACCGACATTGATCTGCTGGCGCAGGAAGGAGCGGGCGAGGCGGATGCCATCGTCTGCCTCACCAATGACGACAAGCTCAATCTTCTCGTTGCGCTGTTGGCAAAACGTTTGGGCGTCAAAAAGACATTCGTACGGGTCGGTCGCAGCGAATATGCCTCCATCATGCAGCAGGTCGGCATCGATGTCGCGGTGTCCCCCCAAGTGATTACCGCCAGCGTCATCCTGCGATTTATCCGGCAAGGGGATCTCGTTTCCTTAATGCTATTCGAAGGCGCCAAAGCGGAGGCCATGGAATTCGTTGTCCAATCAGGGGCAAAGATCCTGGGCAACCCGCTGCGCAAAATTGATTTCCCCTCCCAGTCGCTGATCGGCATGGTGGTCCGTGACGGCAATGCCCTGATTCCCGATGGCAACATGGTGCTCCAGCCGAACGACAGAGCGGTAATCTTTACACTCCCGGGCAAGTCTAAAATGCTTTCCGGCTTGTTCCAGGCATAACGGCATGGATTATCGCGCTTCGATTTCAGTCCTCGGCCGCCTGATCCTTGGCTATGGTCTTTGCATCATGATTCCCGGTTTATTCTCGCTCTACAGCGGTGAAATGGCCTGGAAAGGATTGATTCTGTCCGCTTTTTTGTCAATCTTGCTGGGAACCGCGATGATCCTAGCCAAACACGAACATGGCCGCATTGGAATCCGGGAAGGCTTTGCCATTGTCGGCGGCGGTTGGATATTGGCCTCCCTGCTCGGCGCCTTGCCCTATACCCTGTCCGGAGTGTTGCCCAACTATGTCGACGCCATATTCGAGACCGTCTCTGGCCTGACAACCACCGGGGCTTCTGTCATCACCGACTTGGAAGTTGTGCCAAACGGCATCCTGCTTTGGCGCAGCCTGACGCATTGGCTCGGCGGGATGGGAATCATCGTTCTGTTTATTGCCTTTTTGCCGGAAATCGGCGCTGGCGCCATCCATCTGTTCCGGGCGGAAGTTCCGGGTCCGACGGCGGACCGGGTCGTTCCCCGGTTGCGCGATACCGCCATTACTTTATGGGGTATCTATACCGTACTCACCGTCGTTCAGGTTTCGATGTTGTTATTGGCCGGCATGTCATTGTTTGATTCGATCAATCATACCTTCGCCACTATGGCGACCGGCGGATTTTCGACAAAAAACGCCAGTGTCCTTCATTATGATAATCTCGCAATCGAGTTGATCATCGTTTTGTTTATGACCATAGCCGGCGGAAACTTCGGCCTATATTTTCTTGTCTGGAAACGCGGCATCCGCACCTTGCTCCATGATCTTGAATTCAAGGCCTATCTGCTGATCATGGGATTCGCCACGATTTTTATGGCAGCCAACCTCGTTCTGGCGGCAGGACAATCCACCGGGCAGGCCTTGCGGGATTCCTTGTTCACGGCATCTTCCATCATGACAACCACGGGTTTTGTAACGGCTGATTTTGATCAGTGGCCGGCCTTTTCCAAATTCATTCTGCTTCTGTTGATGTTCATCGGCGGTTGCGCCGGATCGACCGCCGGCGCCATCAAAGTCATTCGCTTTCTGTTGCTCGGGAAACAATCCTGGACGGAGCTGAAACGGATCCTGCATCCCAAAATGGTATTCACCGTAAAAATAGACGGAAAGCCGGTTTCCCCGAATCTGCTTCAGGTCACCGGCCAATTTTTCTATATCTATATCCTGACATTCGTACTGTCGGTACTGCTTGTCACCGCCGCCAGCAGCATGGAAGCCTGGGACGCCATGGGCGCCGTCGCCGCGACCTTGGGAAATGTCGGACCCGGTTACGGCGTGGTGGGACCGACTACCAATTATAGCGCCCAGTCTGACTTTGTTAAAATTGTTTTGTCCGCCTGCATGCTGCTGGGACGTCTGGAGCTCTTCACTTTGCTTGTGTTTTTGCGTCCCGAATTCTGGCGAACCCACCGCAACTGGTAGAGATCAGCGATAATTCACTTCCCCATTTACGCATGTTTTCAGCGGCTTTTTTTCAATTCCCAAGAGTAAATTTTCCGCCGCCAGTAGCGCCATCCGATTGCGGGTTTCCGTCGTGGCGCTGCCGATATGCGGCGTAATCAGTACATTGGGCAATCCCAGCAATGGATGGTCGGCCGGAATAGGTTCCGGATCGGTGACATCCAGGGCACAGCCGGCAATCCGACCGTCCCGGACCGCTTCACACAGAGCTTCGGTTTCTACAATTCCGCCCCTGGCCGCGTTGATAAAATACGCGGTCTTTTTCATTTTTGCGAACTGTTCCCGCCGGAACATGTTGCGTGATTCACTGCTGAGCGGAATGAGAATGACAATAAAATCCGACTGCCGCAAAAGATCTTCGAATGAAACGTAAGCGGCGCCGTCTTCCGCAGCAACGTCGCGCCGCCGACGGTTGTGATAAATGATCTTCATTCCGCAGGCGCGTCCCCGGCGGGCAACCGCCGAGCCGATCTGCCCCATGCCGACGATCCCGAGGGTCTTGTCGTAGAGGTCAACGCCCAATGGAATCTCGCAGGTCGGCGTCCAGACTCCGGTCTGTACGATGGCGAGACTTTCCTTGATTCGACGGGCTGCACACATCACCAGCAAAAAAGTCAAATCCGCCGTTGCTTCCGTCAACACGCCCGGGGTGTTGCAAAAAGGGACTCCATGCCTAGTACAAGCTGCAATATCCACATTGTCATAACCGACCGAACTTTGTGAAATCACCCGCAGCTTCGGTGAATAGGACAACAGTTCTTCATCCACCCGGGCCGGTTGCGCTCCAACCGACATCAACCCATCCGCATCGACCAGCCAGTCAAGCAACCGTTCCCGCGGCATGATTCCCGCTTGGTCCCAACATCGAACCTCACAACACTCCCGAATCATTCGGTCGGCTTCCGGCAACGGCTTGCCGGTCATAACAATTTTCCGCAAAGCCACTCTTTTCTCCCCCATTTCGATTCATCACAATTGAAAGGCAACTCTTGGCCGGTTACCGATTATTGCCGATCGGCCTGCAGCAATTTTCCCAGCAGGACAATCAAATCCTTCTGTTCTTCAAGCAAATAATGCGCCGCCGTGGGCCGGATTCCGATCCGAATGGTCATGGCATGATCGGGCAGAGCCTGAAACATGTCTTCATCCGTCCAATCATCTCCCGCCGCCAGAATCATTCCAAACTCTCCGTCGTCCAACACAGCCAATGCTGCGGCGCCTTTGTTTGCGGCTTTCGCCCGGACCTCCACCACTTTATTTCCTTCCAGGACTTCCATATTGGTCTGCAACAACAGATTACTCAATTCAAACTTTAGTTCTTGCGCTAAGAAATCAGCCGATTCCGCGTCCGACAACCGGTAATGCCAGGCAACCGAGCATTCCTTTTCTTCCAAAAAGGAGGCTGGCAAGCGATCGACATAATACTCCAGCAATGGTACTATCCTTTGTTTCCAGGCGTTGTCCGGGAATACCCGTTTCCGCCAGATTCCACCGCGCCGTTTCATCCAGGCGCCATGCTCCGCCACCAGATTCAGTCGCAAATCGCCGAAGTGATGTTGCAAAAACTCCCGGGGCCGACCGCTGACGATCGTCACTTCGTTACGCTGATCAGCCGCCAGTCCTCGCAATATTTTCATCACCAATTCATTCGGAAGAGCCTGCTCCGGAGTTCTCGCCAAGGGAACGAGCGTCCCGTCATAATCGAAGATCAGAGCCCGGCGCTTGGTTATGGCAAATTGTCGCGCCAATAGATCCGCTTTGGTTTCCGTCAGCATTTTGTCGGCAGTCAGTTGATTCGCCGCCGACAAATTTTGCAACGAATGCAGAAATATCCGGCCCCAGCGATGCACATCGTATTTCTTTACGCTATCCCGCATAGCCCGGATCCGCTCCGCCGCCTCGTCTTCGGACATGGTCAGCGCCTGCTGAATCGCTTCGGCCATTTCTTCCCGGCTATTGGGATTGACAATCAAGGCTTCCGGCAATTCGCGCGCCGCGCCGGCCATTTCACTGAGAATCAGCACCCCGTCGTCCCGGGTCCGGGAAGCGATGAACTCCTTCGCCACCAGATTCATTCCATCGCGCAGCGGCGTGACCAAAGCGACATCCGCGGCGGAATACAGGGAACTCAGCGCTTGCAGCCCTAAGTTTTTATATAGATACGCAATCGGCGCCCAGCCAATATCGCCGAATCGTCCATTGATCCGCCCAACCAATTCGTCGATTTCCCGACGCATATCCTGATATCGATCCACGCCAATTCGCGATGGCACCACCAACAAAAGCAAAATCACTTCCTGTCGCCATTCGGGATAACGCTCCAGAAACAATTCATAGGCGCGAAGACGTTTGGCGATGCCTTTGGTATAATCCAGGCGATCCACGGACAAGATCGCTTTCTGTTGAACCAGCTTGCGCCGGATCAAGTCCGCTTCACGGCGAATTTTCGGCATACAGGCGGTTTCATGATATTTGTCGAAATCAATGCCGATCGGAAATGCATCGACGCGAATTTCCCGTCCCTGAACCATCAATCGGCCAATTTGATGTTGCTGGCCGGTCAACCGCAAAACCGAAATCAAAAAATGCCGCACATAATCGACAGTATGAAAGCCGATCACGTCCGCACCGAGCAGCCCTTCGATCATTGCCGTGGCCCATCGGCGCGGCAGCAAGCGAAATATCTCATACGCCGGAAAGGGAATATGCAGGAAAAAACCGATGGAATTGTTGGGGCAACGTTGCCGCAACATCGCCGGCAACAGCAGGAAATGATAATCGTGAATCCAGACGACATCATCCGGCTGCAGCAATTCAGCGACCACATCGCAAAACTGCCGGTTCACCTCTTCATAGATTTCCCACATGGTTTCTTCGTACACGGTCAACGTTGGGAAGTAGTGAAACAACGGCCAGATCGTCTTGTTACAGAAACCGAGATAAAATTTATCCATCACATCCGCAGCTAAATAAACCGGCTCGCAATTGTGCTCTTCCCGCAGAAACCGTCGCACTTCGGGCTGAGCCGCTTCGTCGATACTGTTGCCTGGCCATCCCACCCACAGAAACTCCGACAGTTCCGCCGCTTCGTCTTTTCTTCGCGCCAAATAAGCTCCCAACGCACTGACCAACCCGCCCGCACTTGGCCCCAACGTTATTTGTCCATTCTCGAACCCGACAGTTACCGGCATACGATTCGATACAATAATCAGGCGACCTGGCTTTCCTGTTGTCGATCCGCTCATTGGCAACCCTCCCGCAATTGTTTTGTCAACTGGGAACAACTTTCCGCAGGAAACAGCAAACTGACGAAGAATTCTAACAATACAGCAGTAACAAATTAGTAAGAATGTTCCTTCATGAAATAATTATACCATAGGCATCGGCGATAGGAGGGTTAACATGAACGCATCAACATGGTACAAGGATGCCGTGATTTACCAGGTGCATGTTCGATCCTTCGCAGACTCCAATCGTGACGGCATTGGCGATTTTCCGGGGTTGACGGAAAAATTGGATTATATCGTCAACCTTGGCGTCACCGCCATATGGCTGTTGCCATTCTATCCTTCCCCCCTGCGGGATGACGGATATGATATCGCCGATTATCGGAACATCCACCCCGATTATGGAACGATCGCCGACTTCCGACGTTTTCTCAAGACAGCTCACGCCAAAGGTCTCAAAGTTATCACCGAATTGGTTCTCAACCACACTTCGGACCAGCATGCCTGGTTCCAACGCGCCCGCCGCGCCAAATCCGGCAGCAAGTGGCGCAATTATTATGTGTGGAATGACAATGACAAAAAATATGCGGAGGCCCGGATCATTTTCAAAGACTTTGAAACTTCCAACTGGAACTGGGATCCCACCGCGCAAGCCTACTACTGGCATCGTTTTTACCGGCACCAACCCGACCTGAACTTTGAAGAACCCGCCGTAAAGCAAGCCCTGCTTCGGGTCGTGGATTACTGGCTTTCCATGGGTGTCGATGGACTTCGACTGGATGCCGTCCCCTATTTGTTTGAGAGCGAAGGAACCGACTGCGAAAATCTCCCGGCTACCCATGCCTTTCTGAAAGAACTGCGCCACCATGTTGACACCCGTTATGAGAACCGGATGTTGCTGGCCGAAGCCAACGGCTGGCCGGAGGATGTCGTCCAATATTTCGGCGCTGACGACGAGTGTCATATGGCATTCCACTTCCCGCTCATGCCGCGCATTTACCTATCCGTCGGTATGGAAAATTCCTGGCCGGTCATGGATGCCGTCGCCAAAACCCCCATAACTTCGGAAAAAAGTCAATGGGCTTTGTTTTTACGAAACCACGATGAACTGACCATGGAAATGCTGACCGAAGAAGAACGCGACTTTTTTGTCAAGCTTTATGCCCCGGACCCCCGGTCCCGGATCAATCTGGGAATCCGTCGCCGCCTCGCGCCGCTGCTGAACGGCAACCGCCGCAAGCTGGAACTTTTGAACGCCTTGCTGTTCAGTTTGCCCGGCTCACCGGTTATTTATTACGGCGACGAAATCGGGATGGGCGATAATATCTATCTGGGCGACCGCAACGGCGTCCGAACCCCCATGCAATGGACATCGGACCGAAACGCCGGCTTTTCCCAGGCCAATCCGCAAAAACTCGCCTTGCCGGTTATCACCGAACCGCACTTCCACTATGAAAGCATCAACGTGGAGGCGCAGGAGCAAAATCCCAATTCGTTGCTATGGTGGATGCGACGACTCATTGCGATTCGCAACCGTTTTAGCGCCTTCGGCAGGGGGAATATCCTTTTCCCCATTTCCGACAATGATAAAATCTTGGCCTTTGTCCGTTCATGGGAGAAGGAAATCATTTTGGTCGTCGCCAATGTATCCCGTTTTGTTCAGCATGTTCATCTTAGCCTGTCGCCCTGGGCAGGACTGGTTCCCCGCGAAATCATGGGCAGCACGATTTTTCCGGTCATTCGCCAAGAACCCTACGGGTTTAGTCTCGGTCCCCATTCTTTTTATTGGTTCCGGCTGGAGAAAAAACAACTTCGTGGCCGACCGCTCTGCGATCCCCAGCAACTCCTTGCCGGCACGGCTCCCGAGTTGGCGCTGTCGGAGCTAGAAGATCTGCTTTCCCCTGCCGTTTGGCAAAAGCTGAACGCCCGGATGCCGGCATTTCTGGAAGCGCTCCCCTTGCAACCGATCGGTTGCGAAGTCCGCGCCGCAACGATCATCGATGGGTTCCTCCTTCCCACCAATCGGCATATCGTATATATCGTCCGGGCCGAAACCTCCTCCGTCGCCGCCTTGCGGATCGCCGTCTTCCTGGCCCTCTACAACCGGATTTCCGACCAGCCGGCCCGTATTCTGGCGCAGATCGAGCTCAACCATACAGTATATAAATTGGCGGATGCAACCTTCGATCATACCTGCCATGCCTGGCTCTATGAATTTTGCCAGACGCCACGGCGGCTTTCCGGACGGAACGGAGCCCTGACATCCAGCCGATATTCCGCCTTTATCCGCCCCACAGAACCTGTTCAGCCTGAAACAGTGAACGCCGATCACAATCACCTGTCCCTGGTCTTCCGGCCGGCCCATATTCTCAAACTGTTCCGTCAGCTGGACGAAGGCCCGCACCCGGAAAAAGAATTGGGCCGTTTTTTGGCAGAGCAGACCGACTTCGGAAAGTCGCCGGGAGTTCAGGCTTCCATCGATTACTCGGGGAACAGCGCGCTTCCCTGTACATTGGCGGTCATGAACACCTATATTCCGCATCGCTACGATGGACTGCAATATACGCGGGACAGCCTCATGCCGTTTTTTGAAAGCGCCCTGCTTTCCGGCCCGGACCTGAAATTACTCTTGCCTTCGAGTCCTTCCCCTCTCCGCCTGGCATTGGCGCCCCCCAACGAACAAATTCGGATTGCCATCGGCCCGATGATGGAAACGGCGGGCCGAATCGGCAAACTTACGCATGATCTTCATGTCGCCCTGGCATCCGACCCGAATGATGAAACCTTTGCACCGGTGCGCTATTCTCTTCATTACCAAAAACTGATTTCGCACGGCATGCAGCGCCTGTTGGACTTTTCGCTGTTACAATTGCAAGAAATGCAGACAACACTGGAACCAGCCCTACAGAAGAAAAGCGAAGCCTTCCAACGCCGCAAATCGCAAATGGAAGGACTATTTGCCCAATTGACGCGCAAACTGTTCAACACCTACCGTATTCGGGAACATGGCGACTATCATTTGGGACAATTATTGGTCGATGAACACGGGGAAATTTGGGTGATCGACTTTGAAGGACAACCCGCCCGCCCTCTGTCGGAGCGTCGTATCAAACGTTCCCCGTTGCGGGATGTTGCCAGTATGCTCTGGTCTTTCTATGTTTGCGTTCATTCCATGATCGCCAGTCCTGTCGCGACGATAATGCCTGGAACCGATAAAGCTCACCTGGCTCAAATCGCCGACGCTTGGTGTCGCTGGGTTTCTTCCGCCTTCCTGCGTTCCTACTTTAATGCCGCCCATGAATTGCCGCCGCAACACCCCCTTTCGCTGCGCCGCATCCATGACGCCGCCCTGATGTTGGATTGTTTCTGCCTCGAGCAGGGATTGGAAAGAATCAGTCGGGATATCAACCGGAATGAAGTCCCCGATGAAATCAACCTTGCCGGCCTGCTGTTCTGGCTGGACAGCATGGCGACCGTAGCGTCGCACCCCAAACACACTTGATCCGGATTGACGAATGCCAATACACAGTATCTGTTTTTCAGCAAGTGACGAACTTGCTGTTTTTTTTGCGCTACTATCCTCGGAGGATAGTCGTGTGGAAAAATTTCCATCCCGGGATGCTAGAGTAAATTATCTGAAAATAAATTATAATTATATCAGCAGAATATGTTCGTTTTTTCACATTTCTTAGAAGGGGGTTTCCCTGTGCGCCGATTTTCGCTGCTCATCCTGATTGCCGTTCTCCTATTGTTATCTCTCGCCGGCTGCGGCGCTATACCCACATCCCAGAAGACAGCCCCGCCGCAGACGAATGTTCCGGCGCCGGGATTGACGGCTTCTCCCTTTGTCGTCCTCTTGCAGAATAGCGATAAATATTTGAAAGAGAATCGCCCGTTGGCGATCGATGCCCAGGAAATTTACGAAAAAGCGGTCGTTCTGGGTGACTCCGCCTATTACCTTGTCGATGTGCGCGCGGATGAACATTTTGCCAAACATCATATTCCCGGGGCGGTTCACATTGCTTACGCCGATGCTTGGCGCCCGAACAAGACGGACTTCTTGCCCCGCGATAAAAAGATCGTAGTGATCGATTATTCCGGCCATTCTTCCAGTCAAGTCGCCGTTTATTGGTCCCTGCTCGGTCTTGATGCGGTCGCCATGAAGCATGGCATGGCCGCCTGGTCCAAAAACCAGGAGGTCATCGGCGGATCTCCCTTGCCCTGCGAACCCAAAAATTTGCCGGTGACCAAAGACGTCGCGGCCAGTCAGACTCACGAATTGCCGAAAATGGATGTTAAGGCAGCCACCGTTCCCGACTTGCTTCGGTTGCGCGCTGAAGCCGCCACAGCCAAACCGGTGGTCGTTCAAGCTGATGAGGTTTTGGCCAGGGTCAATGCCAAAAGCGGCTTCGTATTGGACATCCGTGCTCCAGAGCATTACAATGCGGGACACATCGCCGGTGCGCTCAATATCCCCTTCCGCAGCCTGATGGAAGAAGCAAACTTAAAAAAATTGCCAGCCAGTCAGCCGATCATCGTTGTCTGCTATGACGGCCACGCCGCCAGCCAGGCTACGCGATTGCTGAACCAGCTCGGTTATGACGCCGTCGCCATGCGGGATGGCATGAGCCTCTGGACAGGCGATGTAAATGTCATTGGCGGCAAAGCGGTTGCCTGCACGATTCCGGAACGCTCCACCGCGCAGTTGAATGCGCCGTTGGCGCCGGGTCCCAGCACCGCCGCCACCTGAGGGTAAGGAATGAAGCAGCCGGTCGGCTGCATAGGCAATTCCCCGATGAATCAAAATCTTGGCTGAAAAGAGGATTGCAATGCGCAATATCAGTCGGAGAACTTTCCTGCAGGTTGCGGC
>CAZRQI010000013.1:1194-22497 GCA_964602025.1 uncultured Veillonellaceae bacterium | reverse complement strand
GTGGTTTCCGCCATGGGGCGGAATGGACAGCCCTATGCCACGGACACTCTGATCGGGATTGCCCGTGAACCGTTTTCATCTCTGTCGCGTCGCGAAATGGACTTGATGATGGGGTGCGGTGAAATCATTTCCGCAGTGGTGATGGCGTCTACGCTGCAGGCGGCGGGATTTGACGCCGTTGTGTTGACGGGTGGACAGGCTGGCATTATTACTGACAATCAGTATGGCAATGCCCGCATTTTGAAAGTCGAACCGGTACGGGTTCATGCCGAACTGGCCGCCGGCAAATTACCGGTCGTTTGCGGATTCCAGGGCATATCGGAAGAAGGCGATCTGACGACTTTGGGCCGGGGCGGCAGCGATACCACGGCCTCGGCGCTCGGCGCAGCATTGCCGGCGGAAACGATCGAGATTTACACGGATGTCGATGGGATTATGACCGCCGATCCGCGCTTGGTGCCGCATGCCCATATTCTGGACCGGATCAGTTATGCCGAAGTTTCCCAACTGGCGCATCAAGGGGCAAAAGTGATCCATCCTCGCGCCGTGGAATTTGCGATGCAAAAAAATATTCCTCTCGTCGTGAAATCGACGTTTTCCGATGCGCCGGGAACTTTGATCACGACTGCGGCGTCGAATTCCGAGACCTGCGATTCCACGGTGTCCGATCGAATCGCCACCGGAGTCACGTATGTCAGGAAAATTGCCCAAATTACGGTGAAACGGGACAGCGGAAAAATGCTGGCCGACAATTCGCAAATATTCAAGGCGCTGGCCAAAAATGGCATCAATGTCGATTTGATCAACATTTTACCGGGGCAAGTGTTGTTCACCGTTCAGGAAGACGAGGCGGAAGAAACGCGGCGACGCTTGACGGATGCAGGCTACTCTCATGATGTTTTGATGAATTGCGCCAAAGTATCTGTGGTTGGCGGCGGCATGGGAGATGTGCCCGGGGTGATGGCCGACTTCGTGGAAGCTTTGACTGCGCAGGGGATACCTCTCTTGCAGACGGTGGATTCGCAGACGTCGATTTCCGCCCTGATCGACGGACAGTATCTGGAAATTGCCGTGAGCGCATTACACAGCCAGTTCGGACTTGATTAAAATTTAGTATGGGAGGGACAAAAATGAAAAGTTTTGGACGAGTACTGACAGCCATGATTACTCCCTTTAACGAGGACTATAGCGTCAATTACAAGGCGGCGGCCGAGCTGGCGAAATATCTGGTGGCGCATGGCAACGACGGACTTGTGATTGCTGGCAGCACCGGCGAATCGGCAACGCTTGGCTCCGACGAGAAGTTGAAATTGTTCAGCACGGTTCTTGAAGCGGTTGGCGACAAGGCGACCGTGATTGCCGGCACCGGTTCCAATGATACGTTGGCTTCCATTCGCCTGACGCAGGAAGCGGAGAAGCTTGGCGTTCATGGGGCGATGCTGGTCGGGCCTTATTACAATAAACCGCCGCAGGAAGGTTTTTATCAGCATTTTAAAATGATTGCCGAGCGAACCGGACTGCCTCTTATTGTTTACAATGTGCCGGGGCGGACGGCTTCGAATATTCTGCCGCCAACCATTGCCCGACTGTCCGAAATTCCGAATATCGTCGCCGTGAAAGAAGCCAGCGGCAGTCTGGACCAAGTATCGGAAATCGTGCGTACGGCCCGACCCGGCTTTCAGGTTTACAGCGGCGATGACGGTCTGACGCTACCGATCCTGTCCGTGGGCGGCTGTGGAATCATCAGCGTGGCTGGTCATGTGGTGGCCGAGCGAATGCAAGAGATGATCGGCGCGTATTTGGCCGGGGATGTAAAACTGGCGCAGGCGATCCACATCGAACTGATGCCTTTCTTCAAGGTGATTTTTGTCACCACCAATCCGATCCCCATCAAAACGGCCGTGAATCTGATGGGATTGCCCGGCGGTTCCTTCCGTCCGCCGATGGTGCCGCCAACAGCGGCCGAAACCGAGCAACTGCGGACGGTTATGCGGAGTCTGAAAATCAACGTATGAACTGTTTACCGGATCACCGGCAGCGGCCATCCTGATAGGAGGCCGCTTTTTTATTGTTGGCGGGCCGATTTTGAGTTATAATAATATGAATGCAGTGCGCGGCATCAAAATAGTTGGAGGTGAAAGTTTGGGCAAACAAGCAGAAAAATTGCAAATCATTCCCCTGGGGGGATTGGGCGAGATCGGCAAAAACATGACGGTATTCCGCTATGGCGACGACATTATCGTGATCGACGCCGGACTGATGTTTCCGGAAGACGATATGTTGGGCATCGATTTGGTTATCCCGGATTATTCGTACTTGATGGACAACAAAGATAAGGTCCGGGCGATCTTCATCACACATGGCCATGAGGATCATATCGGCGCGTTGCCTTTTGTCCTGAAAGATCTGGAAGTCCCTGTATATGGGACTCCCCTGGCGTTGGGGATCCTGCAGGGGCGTCTGAAGGAAAAGGGCGTATCGACAGCTGACCTTCATCCGATCAAGCCGGGGGATCAGCACGAAGTCGGTCCCTTCACGATCGGTTTTATTCGCGTGAATCACAGTATTGCCGATGCCGTGGCGATTTACATTAAGACTCCGGTGGGCACGGTTTTGCATACCGGGGATTTCAAAATCGACCATACTCCGGTCGACGGCCAGGTGACCGGATTCCACCGGTTTGCTGAACTTGGCGACGAAGGAGTATTGGTGATGCTGTCCGACAGCACCAATGCCGAACGGCCGGGTTTCACCAAAAGCGAGCGATGTGTGGGTGAATCTTTTGACGAGAAGTTTCGGGCTGCGCAAAACCGGATCATTATCGCCAGTTTTTCATCCAATGTTCATCGTCTACAACAGGCGATCGACGCGGCGTTCAAGTATGGCAGGAAGGTAGCGGTCGTTGGCCGCAGCATGCTGAATGTCGTGGGGATTGCCATGGAGCTGGGTTATCTGAAAGTGGCCGATGGCGTGTTGATCGATATTTCGGAGATCAACAATTATCCGCCGAACCGGATTGTTATTCTCACGACCGGCAGCCAAGGTGAACCCATGTCGGCGCTGACCCGCATGGCGATGTCCGATCATCGGAAAGTGGAAATACTGCCTGGCGATACAGTCATGATTTCCGCGACTCCCATTCCCGGTAATGAAAAGTTAGTCGCGCGCACAGTTGACTATCTTTTTAAGCAGGGTGCGGACGTCATTTATGAATCATCGTCGGGTATTCATGTTTCCGGGCATGGTAGCCAGGAAGAATTGAAACTGATGTTGAATCTGGTCCGGCCGACTTACTTTATCCCGGTTCACGGCGAGTACCGCATGCTGAAGCTTCATGCGAAGATTGCCCAGGATCTGGGCGTTCCCAAAGCGAATATATTTATCGCCGAAAATGGCTCTGTTCTGGAGTTTACCGCCGAATCGGGCGCAACAGTCGGCAAGGTGAATGCGGGCGCATTGCTCGTGGATGGCCTTGGCGTTGGGGATATCGGCAATATCGTGATGCGGGATCGGCGACAGTTGTCCCAGGACGGAATCCTGATCGCCGTGATTGCGATGGACAAGGAGAACGGCTGCGTCGTGTCCGGGCCGGAAATTGTTTCCCGCGGTTTTGTTTACGTCCGCGAATCCGAACAACTGATGGAAGAGGCGCGGAACAAAATACAGGAAGCGTTGGACCGATGCGAGGCCAATGGCTCCAGTGACTGGGGAACAATCAAGAATAGCGTGAGGGATATCCTCGGAAAATTCCTTTATGAGAAAACTCGCCGGCGACCGATGATCATGCCGATCATCCTTGAAGTATGAATGAGAACCGAGACATTGTCTCGGTTCTCACCGCATCGGCGGCAGGAGTTCCGAGCCTGGCGTAGAAAATCTGCATAGAGGTGAATTTTATTGCCGAAAAAAGACACACCGCCTGTTTCCGGGGTAAAATTTGAAATCGCTGGGGTCATTATTATTGCCGTTTCCTTGTTGCTGGCGGCCGGTTTGTTGGGTTTCAGCGTCGGCCGTGTCGGCTATTTTTCGGCCCGGGTATTGCGATACGGATTTGGCGTCGGAGCCGCCGGTATTGCGGTAATGCTGTTTATCATCGGGGTGCGGTATATTACGGCCCATACTCATATTCTGTATTCCCGCCGTTTTCTGGGCTATGTTCTGACCTACCTCGGCGCGCTGTCCCTATTTCACCACTATCTGGTCCCGGCGGATCAGGAAATTTTGCCGGCTAGCCTGCCGGATGCCGGCGGCCTGGCCGGCGGTACGATTGTCATTCTTTTGCGACGTTTCTTTGCCATGGACGGGACCACAATTTTTTTGTGGGCATGGATTGTCTGCACTCTGCTCGTCGCCACCCATTTTTCCCTGTCGGCGTTCTTAATGAGAAGCGGTCAGTGGCTTTCCCTGCTGTTGCGACGATTTTCCCGTTCGGACAAAGCAGCGGTCGAGCCGGTGAAAAGCTCTCCGACCCTGTCGACGGGGATTGGCGCGGAAGGCAAGGGAACATTGCGGTCGACGCTTAAACCATCGTTTTATAATCAAGAAAAGGATGAATCCGTACGGCCGTTGCCGCCGTTGCCATTGGACACGCCGCTGGCGGCGGTTGCGGAATTGCCCGAAGTCCCGATTGAAATGCCGTCCCTGGCGAAAGAAGTGACAGCGCCGGCAAGCACGACTCCTTCTTCCGCCGGATCCAAGTATAAATTGCCGCCGTTGTCGTTGTTGAAAAAAGGAACCGGTTCCCGTAACTCCCGTTTGGACAAGCAGATCGAAGAACACGCCCGCACCTTGGAGCAAACACTGGATAGTTTCGGAATTCAGGCCCGGGTTGTGCATGCGACGCAAGGACCATCGGTGACCCGCTATGAGCTGGAACCGGCGCCGGGGGTGAAAATCAGCCGCATTGTGAGCCTGTCGGATGATATCGCTTTGAAGCTGGCGGCGCCCAGCATTCGGATCGAGGCGCCGATTCCCGGTAAATCCGTAATCGGTATTGAAGTTCCCAATCGGGAGCCTTTTGGCGTACTGCTCCGCGAAGTGCTGGAAAGCGAAGAATATCAAACGGCGAAATCGCTGCTTACGGTCGCTTTGGGGAAAGATATCGCCGGCCAGGCGATTATGGCGGACCTGGCCAAGATGCCGCATTTGCTCGTAGCTGGCGCCACGGGATCCGGCAAGAGTATTTGCATCAATATCCTGATTTCGAGCATTTTGTTCCGGGCGCACCCGGATTCCGTGAAGTTTTTGCTGGTTGATCCCAAAGTGGTGGAGTTGTCGAACTATAATGGAATTCCCCATCTGGTGGCGCCAGTGGTCACCGAACCGAAAAAGGCTGCGTCCGCCCTGAAATGGACCGTGCAGGAAATGGAACGCCGTTACGCTTTGTTTGCCGCCGCCGGAGTTCGGGATGTGACCCGCTACAATGAAGTCAATCCCGACGAAAAGTTGCCCCTGATCGTGGTTATCATTGATGAATTGGCCGATTTGATGATGGTGGCGCCGGTCGACGTCGAGGATTCCATATGCCGATTGGCCCAGATGGCCCGGGCTTCTGGAATTCATCTGGTCATTGCAACGCAGCGTCCCTCCGTTGACGTCATCACTGGAACCATCAAAGCGAATATTCCTTCCCGCATATCGTTCGCCGTTTCATCCCAGATCGATTCCCGGACGATCCTGGATATGGCCGGCGCCGAAAAGTTGTTGGGCAAGGGCGACATGCTGTACTATCCTGTCGGCGCCAACAAGCCGTTGCGATTGCAGGGCGCCTTTATTTCCGACGGCGAAATCGAAACCGTCGTCAAGTACATCAAAGACTCCGGCAGCGTTACGGAAGAGACGGAGGTTCCTTTATTCGAGGAATCCGTTTCGCCGAGCCAGACCGCAAAATTTGAAGACGAGCTTTTGGAAGATTCCGTAAAACTGGTTCTGGAAACCGGACAAGCCTCCGTTTCACTGTTGCAGCGGAAATTTCGAATCGGTTACACCCGGGCGGCCCGGTTGGTCGATATGATGGAAGATATGCAGATCGTCAGTTCCGCCAATGGCAGCAAGCCACGGGAAGTCATTATGAATTCGGACCAGGTTTTCAGCCGCTATTTTCAAAAGGCAGCCAACAACACATAGGAGCGTTCGATGCAGACAATAACAATTGAACAAGCCATCGGGCGGGAGCAGTGTCTATTTGTGGACACCCGCTCGCCGTCGGAATATGAACAGGGGCACATCCCGGGGGCCGTGAACGTGCCGCTGCTGGAAGATGAAGAACGGGCCATAGTCGGAACGCTTTACAAACAATGCGGACAGGAGCTGGCCAAGCAAAAAGGATTGGAATTGGTATCCGGCAAACTGTCGGATATGGTGAAGACGATCTCGGCATTGAGGACCGCGGCTCCCGCTGCGATATTGATCGTTTATTGCTGGCGCGGCGGTATGCGCTCCAAATCCGTATTGACAATATTGGAGCTCATGGGAATTACCGGCTTTCAGCTTGTTGGCGGCTATAAATCCTATCGTCGTTATGTTCAGGAACAACTTGCCAACTTTGACTTGCGGCCGACGATCATTGTTCTCTGCGGTTCAACCGGCGTGGGGAAAACTACGCTGTTACAGCTATTGGCGACGCGGCGGATTCCGGTGATTGACCTGGAAAAACTGGCCAATCACCGTGGTTCGGCGTTTGGACAGGTTGGTCTTGGCAAACCGGCGACGGCGCAAAACTTTGATGCCCAACTCTTGCTGCTGCTGAACCAATTTAACGACGAGCCCTTTCTTGTGGTGGAGTGTGAGAGCAAACGGGTCGGCAATGTATATTTGCCGGATCGGCTGTGCGCCGCGATGCAGGCCGGACAAAAAATTCTGGTCCGGGCGGGCGTCGACACGCGGGTTCGACGACTCATCGCCGAGTATACGGATGTTTTGCAGTTGCAAGATCCACAGGTTCTCAAAAGTATTACGGCCCTCACCAAACGACTCGGCAAAAAAAAGGTCGCCGAGTTGATCGAACAATACGAAGCCGGGGAATTGTCGGAGTTTACGAGGACGTTGTTGGTGGATTACTATGATCCGCTGTATGGATATGAAACAGCTGCACAAGAAAAATTCAACCTGGCGGTGGATGCTGAGGATCTGGAATCGGCCGCGCTGGAGATTGCCCAATATATCGACCGTCTCATAAGGGGGTAGAGCTACCATGGATACGATTGGCGATTTGCTGTATACGGAACGACGAAAGAAAGGCCTGGAAATCGCGGATGTTGAGCACGCGACCGGTATCCGGGGCGTTTATCTGAATGCCCTGGAACAAAGTCGATATGATGTGCTGCCCGGCGAGGTTTATGTCAAAGGCTTTTTACGAAACTACGCGAATTATCTGGGGTTGGACGGTTCACATCTGGTTCAGTTATATACAGACCTGAAAAAACCGACTGTCGAGCCGGCTGCGGTAAAGCCGTCCGTTGCCGAACCGGCCGAACCGGTCGTCAAAAAAGTGAATGCTGTGATCAACCGGTCCGTCGACAAGAAAAAATGGAGCACGGTCCTCGTGGTCGTGATTTTGGCAGTGTCGGCGCTGGGACTGTATCTCTGGCAAAAATCGGTTGCTCCGGCTGGCGAAATTCCGGGAAGCGGCGCTGGTTCAAAAACGGCCGGCATTACCGGCCCGAATGCGAATTCACCGGTTCGCACCGTTCCTGCCGCAACAAGTTCCGGAGCTCCATCCGTGTCCCGGCCCGTTGTCCTGACGGCCCGTTACACTGACCGGTGCTGGACTTCCGTGATTGCCGACGGCAAGACTTTGTATGAAGGAATTCCGGGCAATGGAGCAAACTTTACTTGGGAAGCCGAACGTCAGATTGTCGTCAATTTTGGCAATGCCGCTGCGGTGGAACTGACGTTCAATGGCCAACCTGTCGGGAAAATAGGCGATCGCGGCGATGTGGTCGTAAAAACATTTACGGTTGCCGGGATGATTTCCGCCCCAGTCGCACCCGCGCCGGCTGCGCCATCACCCGCCGAATCCACGGACAAACCAGGATTCAATCCGGCGCCAACCCCAACAACTCCGTCCTCGACATCGTCGCCGACAGCTCCGCCACGGGGCCCTGTGCCGCCCGGAACTTCGGGGAGCAGGCCCTAGCGTGAAAAACAAATATGGATTTTTGCCGATTTCCCGGGCCGACATGATTCGGCGAGGTTGGGATGAGCTGGATTTTTTATTTATCAGCGGTGATGCATATGTCGATCATCCCAGTTTTGGGCCGGCCATTATTACCCGTCTCCTGGAAAAAGCCGGTTTCCGGGTTGGGGTGATTGCGCAGCCGAATTGGCGGGATACTGGCGATTTTAAGGCGATGGGCCGCCCCAGGCTTGCCGTGCTGATTTCCGCCGGCAACATGGATTCTATGCTGAACAAATTGACGGCCGCGAAAAAAATACGCAGCAGCGACGCCTATTCGCCCGGCGGGGAAGCCGGAAGACGTCCGGATCGGGCAACCATTGTATATGCCAATCGCGTGCGGGAATGTTGGCCGGATATTCCGATTGTAATCGGCGGAATAGAGGCGAGTTTGCGACGGTTTTCCCATTACGACTACTGGTCGGATTCCGTGCGTCGTTCCATACTGGTGGACAGTCGCGCGGATTTGTTGATCTATGGGATGGGAGAGTCGCAGATCCTTGAGATTGCCGGGCAATTGGCCAATGGCATTCCCGTCGGCGAAATACACAATGTGCGCGGCACCTGTTATTTGACGGGAAGTTTGTCGGATGCACCGGCCGATGCTCTTGAAGTGCCTTCACATGAGCAAGTTTCCGCCAGCAAAAAGGATTACGCTGCGGCGTTCAAAGTGGAGTATCTGGAACAAGACCCGCTGCGCGGACATTCTATCATCCAAAAACATGGCGAGCGATTTCTGGTTCAGTTGTCCCCGGCATTGCCGCTGGATATGAGCGAAATGGACCGCATTTATTCGCTGCCGTATGAACGGACCTGGCACCCGGATTATGATGAAGTCGGCGGCGTTCCGGCCATTGCCGAAGTTCAGTTTAGCATTACCAGCCATCGCGGTTGTTTTGGCGCCTGCTCTTTTTGCGCGATTGGTTCGCATCAGGGTCGGATTATTCAACAACGCAGCCACAAGTCCATTATTCAGGAAGCCCTGCTGTTAACTCGTTTACCGGGTTTTAAAGGGTATATCCATGACGTGGGCGGGCCTACGGCGAACTTTCGACATCCCGCCTGCGCGAAACAGCGGACGGCCGGAGCCTGCCGCGATCGCCAGTGCCTGTATCCCAACCCTTGCCCTCATTTGGATACGGATCATTCGGATTATTTGCAGCTGCTGCGTGAAATGCGGGCCTTGCCCGGCATCAAAAAAGTATTTATCCGATCCGGGATTCGCTATGATTATCTGATGGCAGGCAAGTATCAGGCTTTTTTGTCAGACCTCTGCGAACATCATGTCAGCGGGCAGTTAAAAGTGGCTCCTGAGCATGTGGCCGGACCCGTGATGGAAGCCATGCAGAAGTCCGGTAAAGATGTGTTTTTAAAATTTTTGGCGGCCTTTCGCCGGGAGAATAAACGTCTGGGCAAAGAGCAATATCTGGTACCCTATTTGATGTGTTCACATCCAGGCAGTTCGTTACCGGAGGCAATCGAACTGGCGGAGTTCCTTCAGGAAATCGGTTATCATCCGGAACAGGTGCAAGAATTCATTCCTACGCCGGGCAGTTTGTCGGCGGCGATGTATTATACGGGTTTAAATCCTTTGACCGGCCGGGAAATATTTGTTCCGAAGACTTCGGAGCAACGGCAAATGCAACGGGCGTTGCTACAATACCGGAATCCGAAGAACCGGCGCATCGTATTGCAGGCGTTGCGAAAAGCGGGACGGAACGACCTAGTCGGTTATGCGCCAGGCTGTCTGTTGCGGCCGGAACGACCTGAACGATCGCACCCGCCGAAGGAACCCCGCGAATCGCGGACAAAACGTCCCCGACGGTCTTAAATGAATGGAATCACGATTTTTTTATGGTTAGGAGTTTGGTTTTGTGAAGATTGGACTGGTAAGTCTCGGTTGTTCGAAAAATCTTGTGGATTCGGAGCTAATGCTGGGACTGCTGCGGGAACAGGGCCATGAAGCGACGGATGAGCCGGCGACCGCCGAAGTATTGATTGTCAATTCCTGTGGTTTTATTGAGTCGGCCAAAGCAGAATCCATTGATACCTTGTTGCGGCTGGCGAAGTACAAACAGACGGGATGCTGCAGGGTCTTGATTTTGGCGGGGTGTCTTGGACAGCGATACAGTAAAGATTTGTTGCAGGAATTACCGGAACTTGATGCGATTGTGGGGACAGGCGCCTGGAATCGCTTGCCGGAAGCAATTCGCGAAGCGCTTTCCGGCAAGCGACCGGTTTTTACTGAAGGATCCTCGCTTTTGCCGGAAGCGGGAATGCCGCGAGTTATGACGACACCGTCGCATCTGGCCTATGTGAAAATTTCCGAAGGCTGCAATCATGCCTGCGCATTCTGTGCGATTCCCCAGATCCGCGGCCCGCTGGTCAGCCGGACCATTGAATCGATCAAGGCAGAAGTTCAAAGCTTGGTCGCTGGCACTGTTCGCGAAATCAACCTCATTGCCCAGGACACGACCAGCTATGGCATGGATATTGCCGGACGCCCTTTGTTGCTGGAGCTGCTGCGGGAGTTGACGGCGATTCCTGGACGGTTTCGTATCCGGATCCTGTATAGTTATCCCAAAAACTTTACCGATGATTTGATTGATTTCATGGCGGAACAGCCGAAAATCTGCAAATACGTGGATATCCCGCTGCAGCATGTGCATGACGACTTGCTGCGGGCGATGCGTCGTCCGGACCGCCGCGCCGATATCGAACGATTGCTTGCCGCCCTGCGGTCCCGGATTCCGGATATTGCGATCCGTACGACGTTCATCGTCGGGTTGCCGGGGGAAACCGAGGAACATTATCAGGACTTGCGCAATTTTGTGGAAATGAACCGCATTGATCATGTCGGCGTATTCCAGTACTCGGCGGAAGAGGGAACCGCTGCGGCGGCATTTGCCGGGCAGGTTGCCGAAGAGATCAAGGAAGAACGGTATAATGATTTGATGGCTTTGCAGGCTGGAATTTCAGAGTCGATCAATAAAGAGGCCGAAGGCAGGGAATATGAACTGTTGCTGGAAGGCCACGACGAAGACGAGCCATTATTGGGTTATGGCCGAACGGAGCGGGAAGCTCCGGATATCGACGGAACGGTTTACGTCGAAGATGCGCGAGATTTGACGGTTGGGGAATTCGTCAAGGTCAGAATCATTCAGGGGTTCTGTTACGACCGGGTTGCCGAAGTCGCCCGCTGAACCGCAAGAAAGGAAGGAAACAAGGATGATCGTTGAAATTGTCAGTACCGGCACGGAATTGTTGCTGGGTCAGATCGTAAACACAAACGCTCCCTATTTAGCCCGAAAACTGAATGAAATGGGCTATGATGCCGTGTATCAGACTACCGTGGGGGATAACCGGCGCCGGATGGCCAGTGTGTTGGCGATTGCGTTGGAGCGGGCGGATATTGTCATTACCAGCGGCGGACTTGGTCCAACCCGCGGTGATATTACGAAGGAAGTGACGGCGGAATTGCTGGGGCGTCCCATGAATTTGCATGAGGACAGCGTGGCGCATATTAAATGCTTTTTTGAGCATCGACAGATTTCCATGCCGCAAAATAATCTGCGCCAAGCCATGATGCCGGAAGGTGCGATCGTAATAAAAAATTACCGGGGAACGGCGCCCGGCGTCATTTTGGAGCATGAAGACAAGACCATCATCCATCTGCCCGGACCGCCAACGGAACTGGAACATATGTTTGAAACCAGCATATTGCCTTATTTAGCGGAGCGATTTGGCAATCAGGGCCAGATTGTTTCAAAAGTTCTCCGAACCTTCGGCTTGGGAGAATCCGCGCTCGAAGAACGAATTCACGATTTTATTCTGGCCCAGAAAAATCCGACGTTGGCGTTACTGGCCCGTAGCGGTGAAATTCACGTTCGCCTGACAGCCAAGGGGGATACGGCCGAATTGGCGCATGAATTGATCTCGGCGATGGAACCAAAGATCAGGGAACGGATCGGCGATTTTGTTTTCGGTACGGATGAGCAGGCGCTGGAACAAGTGGTCGGAGAAATTTTGAAAGAAAAACAGTTTACGATCGCGCTGGCGGAATCCTGCACCGGTGGAGCCATTGCCGCACGATTGACGGATATTCCCGGCAGTTCAGCCTATCTTAAAGGTTCGGTTGTCTGCTATAGCAATGAAGTAAAAATGGGCCTTGTTGGAGTACCATCGGCGACAATCCAGGACACGGGCGCTGTCAGCGCCGAGACGGCCAGGGCGATGGCGGAGGGAATTCGGCAACGTCTTGACGCAACGATTGGCGTGGGCGTTACAGGGATCGCCGGCCCCGACGGCGGTACCGCGGAAAAACCGGTGGGATTGGTTTATATCGCTGTTGCCGGACCCAAGGGAACAATCGTCGAAGAACAACGTTTTGCCGGGCAACGGAGCGGAATCAGAACCCGCAGTGTAAATGCCGCTTTGAATTTGGTGCGCAGATATCTGAAATAAAGTAGTAAACGAGCATTGACATACCGAACGTATGTTTGTATAATGACATTGAGCTAAAATGCGCCACTCAGAAGAGGAGGACATGTCATGGACAAAGATAAGAGCAAAGCGCTCGACATTGCCTTGCACCAGATTGAAAAGGATTTTGGCAAAGGTTCCATCTGGAAGTTGGGGGAAGCCGCCGCAAGAATGAATGTGGAGTATATTCCCACAGGTTCCATTGGCCTGGATATTGCCTTGGGGATCGGCGGCGTGCCGCGCGGGCGGGTTGTGGAGATTTATGGACCGGAATCTTCCGGCAAGACCACCGTAGCCCTGCAGATTATTGCGCAAGCCCAGAAGGCGGGAGGCGTGGCGGCTTTCATCGATGCGGAACATGCGCTGGACCCATTATACGCACGAAAACTGGGCGTCGATATTGACAATTTGCTGATTTCGCAACCGGATTATGGCGAGCAGGCTTTGGAAATCGCCGATGCGCTGGTTCGCAGCGGCGCCATCGACATCATTGTTGTCGACTCAGTTGCGGCGCTGGTACCGAAAGCCGAGATCGAAGGCGACATGGGAGATTCCCATGTCGGCTTGCAAGCCCGGTTGATGTCCCAGGCTTTGCGAAAACTGACCGGGATCATTTCCAAGTCCAGAACAACGGCAATTTTCATTAATCAGCTTCGGGAAAAGGTCGGCGTAATGTTTGGTAATCCAGAAACGACGACCGGCGGCCGCGCTCTGAAATTTTACGCCAGTATTCGCCTGGATGTGCGACGAATCGAAAGTATTAAAGTCGATAATGTGGTGATTGGCAACCGCACCCGGGTGAAGGTGGTCAAGAACAAAGTGGCGCCGCCATTTCGGCAGGCGGAATTCGATATTATTTTTGGTGAAGGCATTTCCCGGGAGGGCAGCGTTGTGGACTTGGCGACAGAAATGGAGATTTTCGCCAAGAGTGGCGCCTGGTACTCCTATAAAGAAACCCGGATCGGGCAAGGCCGGGAAAATGTGAAAGAATACTTGCGCAAAAATCCACAACTGACAGAGGAACTGGAAACGAGAATCCGTGAATCCGCCATGGGGAAATTGCTGGCGATGCCAGAATCGCCGGAATCAGCGGAAGAAGCGGCGGAAACAGAATGACAAGCAAACAAACGTCAGGACCGTTGGAAACAGCGGTCCGTTTGCTTGCCCGGCGGGAATATGCGGAACGGGAACTCCGACAAAAACTGTTGCGGCAAAACTTTGACCCGGATTCGATATCTGCTGCTGTTGCGACACTCAAAGAGAAGGGTTATTTGAATGACACGCAGTTCATGCAGCGAACCATCGAACGACTGGTGGCGGAAAAACGTTGTGGCGTGCGTGGCATTATCGCCAAACTTCGTCAGATGGGTCTGACGATATCCAACGAGGAAGTTCGGGAATATTGCCCGGGGGAAGTGGAATGGAGTATCGCCAGTCAACTGGTGGAAAAAAAGTTTCATGCGCTGGATTCCGAACTTTTTCCCCGAATTGCCCGCTTTCTTGTGAACCGGGGTTTTTCCACCGAAACGGTGAGCCGATTTGCCGAGGAATGCCGCAAACATCAGTACTGATGCGGCTCTAACCTTGACACTTTGTTGAAAAAGAATTACAATGAAATCGCCAATCGTGTGACCGGATACTGTCAAGTTGTAGCACGAGACAATTTGATTGAGGAAAGGTTACTTTGAAAAGCCGAGTATGTACTCGGCTTTCCCCTTACTATCGGATATGGAGAGGAGGCAAACCACCATTGTAGAAAATGTAATTTTTGCCGTGGTTGCCGCTGCAATCGGAACGGCTGCCGGTTACTGGATTCGAAAAAAACTGGCGGAAGCCAAGATTGCCTCAGCGGAAGAGGCAGCCCGAAAAATTCTCGACGACGCACAGCATGGGGCGGATGCCAAGAAGAAAGAATCCCTGATTGAAGCCAAAGAGGAAATTCATCGTTTTCGGGCGGAAGCCGAGCGGGAACTCAAGGAACGTCGGTCTGAAGTTCAGCGGATGGAACGCCGCTTACAGCAGAAAGAAGAGAACCTGGATCGAAAAATTGAGTCCTTGGAGAAAAAGGAAGAGAATATCGGCAAACGTGAGCTCGAAGTCGAAGACAAACAGACCGAGATCAATGAATTGTATCAAAAACAGGTCGATGAACTGGAACGTTTGGCCGGTTTGACACAGGAAGAAGCCAAATCAGTTTTGCTTTCCAATGTTGAACAAGAAACTCGCCACGAGATGGCTGTCTTGATTAAAGATCTGGAACACCAGGCGAAAGAAGAATCCGAGAAAAAGGCCCGTGAAATTATTTCCCTGGCGATTCAACGCTGCGCTGCCGATCATGCTGCAGAAACCACTGTTTCTGTGGTGAGTCTGCCCAACGATGAAATGAAAGGGCGGATTATTGGCCGGGAAGGCAGAAACATTCGGACTCTGGAAGCGCTAACAGGAATTGATCTGATTATTGATGATACCCCGGAAGCGATTCTTATCTCCGGCTTTGATCCGGTTCGCCGGGAAGTTGCCCGGATTGCCCTGGAAAAACTGATCAGCGATGGCCGCATTCATCCGGCGCGGATCGAAGAAACGGTGGAAAAAGCGCAAAAAGAAGTGGAACAGCGGATCAAGGACGCCGGCGAACAGGCAACTTTTGAAACTGGTATCCATGGCTTGCATCCGGAATTGATCCGATTGTTGGGCCGGTTGAAGTACCGGACAAGCTACGGGCAGAATGTACTGAAACATTCCATTGAAGTTTCTCATCTGGCCGGAGTCATGGCGGCGGAACTGGGCGTGGATGTTACGTTGGCCAAACGGGCCGGATTGTTGCATGACATTGGCAAGGCAATCGATCATGAAGTGGAAGGGCCCCATGTGACGATTGGCGGGGACCTGGCCAAGAAATACCGTGAATCTGCGGAAGTGATCAATGCGATTGTTGCGCATCATGGCGATGAGGAACCCAAAACCATCCAGGCGGTTCTCGTGGCCGCTGCGGATGCTGTTTCCGCCGCAAGACCCGGTGCACGGCGCGAAACACTGGAAAGTTATATCAAACGCTTGACCAAACTGGAAGAGATCGCTGATTCCTTTGATGGAGTCGACAAGTCTTACGCAATTCAGGCGGGACGTGAAGTCCGGATTATCGTGAAACCGGAAAAAATTGACGATCTGGCCTCGATTCGCCTAGCTAAGGATATTGTGAAACAAATCGAATCGGATATGGATTATCCGGGTCAAATCCGCGTAACGGTAATTCGGGAAACACGTGCCGTTGATTACGCAAAATAATCATTTTTAACAACGGTTTCCCGATAGGGAAGATGATCTGGAAACGACCTTGTTTAAGGTCGTTTCCGATTTTTGGTTTTTGAAGTGGGGGACGCAACAATGGTACCTATAATTAATTCGAACAGTACGGAAACGCGATCTTCCGAGGGTGTTAGTCTGTTAATTTCATTATTGATGCGGTTTCCTCAAATCGGAACCATTCAGTTTGATTCCAAGCACCGTTTGCTGACATTGAATTTTATGCTGGCGCAAACCGTGTCGGCTGCCGATTTGAATTCTGTCAAAAATTCAATTGAATCGCATCTGAAGGCATATCATTTCATTACGGGAAAAGCTCCATCCTGTTTGAAGATTACTACAAAACAGCCCTACGAAAAGTTTTGCATGTTGTCGATTGTCAGAGACATTGCAACCTTGTCCAAAGGCGAGATTACTTTATTGAGCACGCTATTGTCGGAAAACTTTCGGGAATGTCTGATTCTTGATGATTCGGAATACATTGCCGATTTTGTTGATGACTTCGAGATTCCGGAAGAGATGATCGACAGTATGTTTGAGGTCGTTCGGGCGCAACGGGCGGCAAATAGTTTGACGGCGTTGCGCGAGAACGGACGTGTTCTTGTTTTTAGCAAGTAAACGGCAGGAGTTTTAAGAATTCCGACGAAACGTTAATCAGTAAGGTGAAATATGGAGGAGGAGGGTGCAACGAAAGCATGGGCGTTTTGAAAGTTTCAGCCAAATCTAATCCCAATTCGGTCGCAGGCGCATTGGCAGGCGTGATTCGCGAACAGGGATCCGCCGAAATACAGGCGATTGGCGCTGGAGCTCTTAATCAGGCCGCCAAGGCGGTGGCCATTGCTCGCGGCTTCGTTGCTCCGCAGGGGATTGATTTGATTTGCATTCCCGCTTTCACGGATATTCTGATTGACGGGGAAGAAAGAACCGCAATTAAATTGATTGTCGAGCCGCGATAAATCATTCGCAAGCGGAACCTGTTTGAGGACAGGTTCCGCTTTTGTCGGCAGATTTTTGTAGCGGATTCGATTCCGATGACAATGGCAATCGGATATTGTGGACTACCGGGAGGGTATGGTTTGGACGTAGTCGCATTCATCGGGCCGACAGGCACTGGGAAAAGTCATCGGGCTTCGAAAGTAGCTCATGATTGTGGCGCCGATGTAATTATTGACGATGGGCTGTTGATCAAAGATAATAGAATTATCGCGGGTTCGTCGGCCAAATATGAGACGAATAAAATCCGTTCGGTAAAGAAAGCCATTTTTGCAGATGACGAGCACGCCGCCCAAGTGCGGGATGCACTTGAGCAAATGCAAATTTCGCGGGTGTTGGTGCTGGGGACTTCCAGCAATATGGTGGAAAAAATTATTCGCGTGTTGAAGTTGCCGCCTGCTTCGCAAGTAATTAATATTTATGATGTATCTACGCCGGATGCGATCATGAAGGCGCGGGAAACAAGACGGACGCAAAACAAGCATATTGTGCCCGTGCCGAAGATTGAACTTCAGCCCCACCTGCCGAATTTTATGATTGACCCGATGCGATTGTTCGCCAAATCGACCCGGCAAGCCAGACACCATTTTGGGGAAGTATCCGTAGTTCGTCCCAATCGATTTTCGGTATTCGGCAAACTGATTATCACGGAACGTGCTGTGGCCATGATTGTACGGGAAGAGTTGTTAAAAGATAAATCATGGGTCGCGTTGACCCGTATTTCCGTAAAAAACATGGAAAAGCCGGAACGTGGATTGGTTTTGCGTTTGGATGTTACGGTTCGATATGGGGTTAATATTCCGAATGCGGTTCGTGCGGCGCAGGATCGGATCAAAACGCAGGTCGAATACATGACCTGGATGACGGTTACGGATGTTGACATTTTTGTTCGTAGTATTGTTGCGGAGGCAAAAGGATAGAAGGGGGGCCGTGTAACGATTTGGCTACAAATGACGATGGGTTGGTTCTTTTTTCTGGATACGCAAAATTGCCGGTTGGAATTACTGCCAGTGAGATGTACAAAGTGATCGGGATGATTCTTGTCATCCGCGTGGAAACGGGCGAGATAGTGGAGGCTGACTGTACACTGGCGACGAAAGTTGCCCGGGAATATGTTTCACGGGTTTTACTGGGCCAGTCTCTTAAGAATGGGCCGGATACCGTTTTGCGGATTGTCGACAAACGGTATCAGGGAAGCGCAAAAAAAGCCATTATGACTTCACTGCGGATCATATACGACAAGTATCGCAGTTTTATGGAGGAACAGCTGGCATCCGAAACGGAACTTCATTGAGAAGGTGATTGGTTGTCTCAAAAGGATTTCATTTTATTATCGATCGGGTTTCTGATTGGTATTCTAAGTGGTTTGCTTGGTGTCGGCGGCGGCGTGTTTTTGGTTCCGATCATGGTGACGTATTTGGCGGTTCCCCAACATTCGGCGCATGCGACATCCCTGTTGGTCGTTTTGCCGACGGCGATCGCCGGCAGTTTCGTTTATAGCTCGTATCAGCAACTGGATTATTTGATGGCGATCAGTCTGGCGATTGGGGCCATGGTCGGCGCGGCGGTCGGCGCCCATTTCATGAAGCGGATTCCTGCGGCGCAGCTAAAACGCGCATTCGGCGTAATGCTGTTTCTCGTGGGGCTGCGAATGGCTTGGTGATGACAATGACTGTGCTGCCGGTTATTTTAGGATTTTTTGCGGGGATTCTTACCGGAATCATGGGAATAGGCGGCGGTGTGGTCCTGGTGCCAATGATGGTGTTGCTGTTGGGAGTGCAACAGCATTTGGCGCAGGGGATCTCCATGTTGGTCATTATTCCGACGGTTTTGGTCGCCATATTTAAGCTGCGAAAATCTCGCTTGTTTCAATTTCGGCTGGCGTTGTTGCTAGCGGCGGGATCGATGTTGGGCAGCCTGGTCAGTTCAAATTTGGTCCAACAGATTGATGGAGCAGTCCTAAAACGCATTTTTGGCATTCTTGTGATTTACTCCAGCTATAAAATGATTTTCCCTCCCGCCAAGAAATCCTAGCGGAAGAAATTTATCCTGGCGCTCTGCCGGTTTTGTGCCGGGAGAGCGACTTTGTATTTATGAAGTTTTATGGAGAGGAGTCCCTATGCAGATTCATTCCTACCATATTGAGAGTTTCGGCTGCCAGATGAACCTGAGCGATTCCGAACGGCTGGCCGCTCAACTGGAGAGCTTGGGTTGCGTTTCGGTGGATCAGGCGGAACAGGCCGATGTGATCATTCTGAATACCTGCTGCGTACGCGAAAGCGCAGAAAATCGAATTTTTGGCCGTATTGGCGCGTTAAAACGCTGGAAACAGAAAAATCCGGAACTGATCCTCGTGGTTGCCGGCTGTCTGGCGCAAAAGGATCAAAACGCGATTTTTCGCCGGGCGCCGCACGTGGATATTGTTCTGGGAACCCAAAATATTGATCGCCTGGCGGAAATCCTCGGGGAAAAACAGCGGCGGCGGCGGATTGTCGAATCGCAGCCGCATAATGATGATGGCTTGAATGATCCGGCGGGTGCTCGTCGCCATGTTGGCATCAGCGCCTGGATTCCGGTTATGTACGGGTGCGATAATTTTTGCAGCTATTGTATTGTGCCGTATGTGCGCGGCCGGGAGCGCAGTAGGTCCCCCGAAGCGATCCTGCAGGAAATTCGCGACTTCGTAGCGTCCGGTGGGTGTGAAGTGACGTTGTTGGGGCAGAACGTCAATTCCTATGGCAAGAATTTGCCGGAACCGTGGAGTTTTCCCCGACTGTTGTCGGCGGTGGACCAAATTCCCGGCTTGCGTCGAATCCGCTTCATGACCTCGCATCCGAAAGATTTCGGCGAAGAGTTGATCCAAGTGATGGCCGCGGGCCGGAATATCTGCGCCCATCTTCATTTGCCGGTTCAGTCGGGTTGTGACGAGCTTTTGCGTCGCATGAACCGCCACTATACGACAGAGGAATATCGGCGTCATGTCGCCGCCTTGCGCGCCGTTCTTCCCGATGTCAGTCTCACAACGGACCTTATTGTCGGGTTTCCGGGCGAGACGGACGCCATGTTTGACGAAACTTTGCAGTTTATTGGCGAAATGAAATTTGATGCCGCTTTTACTTTCCTATATTCCAAACGATCAGGAACTCCGGCGGCAACCTTGGAACAGCAGATTCCGCCTGAACTGAAGCAGGCGCGTTTGCAGCGGTTGATGGATTTGCAAAATGAGATCAGTCTGCGTCGCAACGAGCGGTGGTTGGAGCGAACCGTCGAGGTACTGGCCGATGGGCCGAGCAAGACGGATGCCGCCACGTATTCGGGGCGAACCGTTCAGAATAAGATTGTTCTTTGGCCGACCGAACCGGAGGATGCTCCCGGTGTATTTCGCCGGATACGGATCACTTCCGCCCAGACGTTTTTGCTCAAGGGAACTGCAGTTTCGGAAAGGAACGGGATGCAACCTTGAATTACACTCCCATGATGGAACAGTATCGTGAGGTAAAAAAACAACATCCGCAGGACCTGCTGATGTTCCGTCTCGGCGATTTTTACGAATTGTTTTTTGATGATGCGGAACTGGCGGCGCGGGAGCTGGAAATCACCCTGACTTCCCGGGAAGCCGGCAACAATAACCGCGTTCCGATGTGCGGAGTGCCTTACCACGCTGTTGACGGCTATCTTGCCCGGTTGATCGCCAAAGGCTACCGGGTTGCGATTTGCGAACAGATGGAAGATCCCCGGCAGGCGAAAGGGATCGTGAAACGGGAAGTCGTCCGGGTGGTGACGCCGGGAACGATTTTGTCCGAAAGTGTACTGGCCGAACGGGGAAACAATTATCTGGCTCTGGTATGGGAAGAAGGAGCCGAACTGGCGTTGGCCACAGCCGACATTTCAACCGGTGAGTTCTTGTGGGCTTTATTTGGCGGGGCCGATCGTTATCCGGCGCTATTGAATCAATTGTCGCGATTGTTTCCGGCTGAACTGGTGGTGACGGGAAAACTTGAGCGATGGGATGAACTGGAGCGTTTTCTGCAAACGCGCTTAAGCGGTTGCACCGTTACCAACTTCGTGAATGAGACGACGGAGGCTTGGCGGGAGTTGCCGGCAAAACACTTTCCGATGGCGGAACTTCCGGCGGAGACGGTTGCGTTTACCGCTGTAGCGCAACTTTTACAATACCTGCATCAAACCTTGAAAACGGATTTATCGCACGTGAACCGGCTGACGCGGTTCCGGCTGCAGGATGCCCTGATGCTGGATGCGACTACGTTGCGAAATTTGGAAATTACCCGCAACATGCGCGAAGGAAGCAAACGCGGCAGCTTGCTGGGGGTTCTGGACCACACGGCGAC
>CAZRQI010000013.1:0-1094 GCA_964602025.1 uncultured Veillonellaceae bacterium | reverse complement strand
GAGATCGGGTTGGGGATGGCAACCCATGCCGATTGCGCGGAAATGATCGGGGCGGCGATTGTCGATTCCCCGCCGTTTTCCGTGCGCGAAGGCGGCTTTATCCGTGATGGCTACGATCTGGAGCTGGATGAGTTGCGCAGTTTGTCGCGTGACAGCCGGCAATGGGTTCAAGATTTGGAAACACGGGAAAAGGAAAGTACGGGCATTAAATCCCTGAAAATCAGCTACAATAAAGTGTTCGGTTATTATATTGAAGTGACTCATGCCAATACTACGGCTGTACCGGCCAATTATGTCCGCAAGCAGACCCTGGTCAACGCGGAACGGTATATCACGCCGGAATTGAAGGAATTTGAAACCAAGATCCTTGGGGCGCAGGAAAAGATCGTCAACATTGAGTATCATTTGTTCTGCACTGTGCGGGATTTCATCAAGAAACAGCTGCCGGAAATCCAGGCTACCGCCCGGCACTTGGCTGTATTGGATTGCCTGCTGTCATTTACGGAAGCGGCGGCGAATCATCGCTATGTCCGGCCCGAAATGACGGAAGACCAGCGCATCGTCATTCGCGACGGCCGTCATCCCGTGGTGGAGCGGCTGTTGTCGGGAGAAATCTTTGTTCCCAACGATACCTTTCTGGATCCGGCGGAATGTGAAGTGATGATCCTGACCGGTCCCAATATGGCGGGGAAATCGACCTATATGCGTCAAGTCGCCTTGTTGACGCTGATGGCGCAAGCCGGGTCGTTCATTCCGGCGAAAGAAGCGAGCATTTCTCCGGTGGACCGGATCTTTACCCGGGTTGGCGCCAGCGATGACCTGGCGACCGGACAGTCTACATTCATGCTGGAAATGAACGAGGTGTCGCAAATTTTAAAACATGCGACATCCCGCAGCCTAATTATCCTTGACGAGATTGGCCGGGGCACCAGCACCTTCGACGGGATGAGCATTGCCCGCGCCGTGGTCGAGCATGTTAAAGAAAAAATACGCGCCAAAACGATTTTTGCCACCCATTATCACGAACTGACCTGTCTGGCGGAGTGGCGTCCCGGGATTCGGAACTATTCCATGGCCGTCAAGGAACGGGGCAA
>CAZRQI010000012.1:8720-22684 GCA_964602025.1 uncultured Veillonellaceae bacterium | reverse complement strand
CACCTGAAGCTGGATTATCTGCAGCCGACCGGCTCGTTCAAGGATCGCGGCGCGTTCGTTCTGATCAACAAACTCCGGGAACTGGGCATCCGTGAGGTGGTCGAAGACTCCTCGGGCAATGCCGGCGCGGCGATCGCCGGTTACTGCGCGGCCGCCGGAATCCGATGCAACATCTACCTGCCGGAAAGCACCTCCGCCGGCAAAATCAAGCAGGTCACGGCCTACAAGGCCAACCTCGTCAAAGTGCCGGGCAGCCGCGACGACACCGCCCGGGCGATCCTGCAGGCGGCGAAAACGACCTACTATGCCTCCCATGTGTATAATCCGTTGTTTTTCGAGGGAACAAAATCGCTCGCCTACGAGATCAACGAGCAAGTCGGCATTCCCGATTATATTTTCGTGCCGGCCGGCAACGGCACCATGTTGCTCGGCGCCTATATCGGGTTCAAGGAGCTGGGAAAACTGCCCCGGATCATCGCCGTTCAGAGCAAAAACTGCGCTCCCGTGGCCGCCGCCTTCCATGGACGGACCCCCGAACCTTCCGCGCCGACAGTCGCCGAGGGCATTGCGATCGGCCAACCCATGCGGCTCCAGGAAATGGTCGCCGCCGTGCGGGAAAGCCAGGGCGATTTCATCACCGTCGACGATGCCAGCGTGCTCCAGGCTCAGGAGCTGCTGGGCGGAATGGGCATCTATATCGAACCGACCGCCGGCGCCGCCGTGGCCGGTATGCTGCAGTGCTTCCCCGAGGGCGACCGTGGCCTCAACATCGTGGTCCCGTTGACCGGCAGCGGCCTGAAAAAGTAAGGCGGCGGACTTCAAACCCTATCGTGATTCAACGATTGTCGCCGTTTCGACAGTTTTGTTCCGGCCAGTCCCGGAACACGGAAAGAAGGTATCATCTTGCGCACTGGCGCTGACTTTGTAAAAAAATACCTCACGAGCATTGGACTGCTCATCTGTCTGGTCGTGCTTTCCGTCTTCTGGGGCTTCTACTACCGCTCGACCGAACTCATCGAAAAACAGTTGCTGCATCAGGGGCAGTCATTCTTCCAGGAAATTGTGCTCACCCGTCAATGGGTCGCCCAGCACGACGGTGTCTATGTGCGCCTCGAACCCGGGATCGAACCCAATCCCTATTTGTTGAAAGTCCCGGGCCTGAAAGTCGTGATCCGGGATGAGTCCGGGCAGGCCTACACATTGAAAAATCCGGCCCTGGTCACTCGGGAGATCTCCGAACTGGCTGCACAGCGGGGCTTATTTCGCTTCCGCATCACCAGCCTGGATCCTCTGAATCCCGCCAACGCGCCGGATCCATTCGAAACCGAAGCCTTGCGCAAATTCGCCGCCGGCGCCAAAGAAAGCTCCGCTTATGAGTCGAGCGGCGATGAGGTATATTTCCGCTACATGGCGCCGTTGGTCACGGAAAAATCCTGCCTGGTCTGCCATGCCCAGCAAGGCTACAAGGAAGGCGACGTCCGGGGCGGTATTAGCGTGACCAGCAGCGCCACCGAAACCGCCGACAAAATCCAGGAAAGCCGTTTCTTCCTGATGCTGGCCGCAGCTCTGATTGTGTTGCTGATTCTGACCATCATTTATCTGGTGGCTCGTTCGTTCATCAAAGAACTCAAAACCGCCGAAACCAAACTCGTCGAAATGGCCACGCAGGATTTCTTGACCGGCCTGCTCAACCGGCGCGAGACTTTTCGCCGGCTGGATGAGGAGCTGCAACGCTCCCGGCGGCTGGCGGTTCCTTTTTCCGTATTGTTGTTGGACCTCGACCACTTCAAACAGGTCAACGATATCCATGGCCATTCGGCCGGCGATCTGGTTCTGCAAACCGTTGCGTCGGTTCTGCGCAGGGGCGTGCGTCCCTACGACCTCTGTTGCCGCCACGGCGGCGAGGAGTTCCTGGTGGTCCTGCCGGAAACCGCGTTGACCGGGGCGGCGGGAATCGCCGAGCGGCTGCGCAGCGAAATCGAACAACAGGTGATCAGCCTGCCCGACGGGCAGACGCTCCAGGTGACCGCCAGCATCGGCGCCGCCGCGCTTGCCGGCGATGAAACCATCGACCAGCTGATCATTCGCGCCGACGAAGCCATGTACCAGGCCAAACAGAGCGGACGAAACCGCGTTTGCCTGGCGGGTCCGACCGTCTACCCCTAAGTCCCTGCCAATACTGCCAAAGCAAAAGGGCCTGCATTCGCAGGCCCTTTCTGTTTTCTGTTTCATTTCATTGCCTTCAGGGGCAGCCGGCCTTCACAAATAGCTATGCAACCCAGGCAATAGATACGTCACGCCGAACAGGGTGAACAGCACCGCCAGAAAGCCAATAGCCGAAAACCAGGCCGTCGCTTCCCCCTGCCAGCTGAACCGACGCCGGCCATGCAAGTAGGCCAGATAGATCAGCCAGGTGACCAGCGCCCAGGCTTCCTTGGGATCCCAGCCCCACCAGCGGCCCCAGGTTTCTTCGGCCCAGACCGCACCGGTCACCAGCAGCAGCGACAGGAAAAAGAAGCCGAATACGATGAACCCATGGATGTAGGCTTCCAATTCCGTTTTTCCGGGCATCCGCCAATAGCGCCGGAGGCTTGCCGAATCGATCGATTCGGCGGATTCCTCCACTCCGCTGATCGCCACCACCGCCAATGCCGCCGACACCGCCAGTGCGCCGTAGGCCAGCAGTCCGGTCGCCACATGGACCTGCAGCCAGATGCTGCGCAGGGCCGGCATCAGAGGACGAATCTCGCGCCCCATCATCGCCGCCGAGCCCAACAGCACGGTCGCGATCGCCAATACCAGCGGCGCGGCGGCCAGCAGCCGCCAACGAAAAACGCAAGCCAAAAATACGGCCAGGGTCGTCCAGGCAAACACCAGGGTGAATTCGTATAGGTTGCTGAAGGGCAGTCGGCCGGCCGCCAGGCATCGCAGCGCCAGCAGACCGGTGTGCAGGGCAAATCCAGCGCCCATGGCTCCGAGACCCGCCACGATCAGGGAATCGGTGCGCAGCCAGTACCGCAGCGCCAACAGGAACGTCGCCCCCATATAGACGGCAAAAGTGACAATCAATAAGAGAGGTTCCCAGTCCTTCATGCCGTCCGCTCCTTTCCCGCCGGCAGGTAGCGCAGCGCCAGCCCGCACAACGCCAGCGCCAGTCCGCCGAAAATACCGAAAACTCCAGGATCCTGCTTCAGTTGCAGTCCGGAGAATCGTCGCAACCGTTCGAACCGGAGCTCGACATCGCCGGAAATCACGCTCGCGCCTGTCATCACTACGCCGCTGCGGCGGGGTCCGCCAGTCGGAACGACCAGAAACGCGGCGCCGGGATTCGCCTGACCGGTTCGGTCCGGATCGGCCATCGCCGCCACCCGTAGTGGTTCGGCCGCCGATCCGCTGTAAGGAACCCAGTCGCCGTTCGGCACGGAGAACGACTCCGGAAAACCGTCAGGCAACCGCCGGATGGTTCCTTCCACCAGCCAGCCGTAGCTCATCTGGTAAATCTTAATTCCGTCGACGGACAGCGGTTCGTTGACTTCTAGACTGCCGGTTTTCCAAACCCCGCCGTCCCGCAGCAGAGAGAGCGCGCTGCGGTATTGCCGCACCGAGCGATGGTCCGGGTAGTAGTCGATGCTGAATTTTTCCAGTCGCAATTCGAACGGAAAGCCCTGGGAAGCCAGGGATATGGCTTTGCCTTCCGGGGCTTCGATGCGCACTGTCCGGCCCCACCACAGGCTGACGCCCACAGAGGCCAGGAACACCAGCAGCCCGACGTGAAGCAGCACTGACCCGGCCAGGGGGAGCCGCCGGTCCGTAGCCAAGCGGCGCGAGCGGCGCACGGTGCACGCGCACAGCTGCAAAAACAGCACCGCGCCGACCGCCATGAATCCCCGGGTCCGAAACACGTCATCGAGTCCGAGTGTCAGGAACATTCGTCCGAGTGACTCACCGTAGCGCTCCAGATACGCTTCGTCCGGCAGTCCCTGTGGAACAAGGCTGCCGAACAGCACAACACACAAAATGACCGATAAACTGGCGAACGCTCCGCCCATCCACTCCCGTCCTTTCCTGCCGTTAAAAAAAACCGCCGTCCGGGTCGAACCATCGACGCGGCGGCGGTCTGGACCCTGCCGGATTATTTCGGCGGCGCTCCGGCCGCCCGGTACGCTGCTTCGATCGCCTGATGGGCCAAATCGATAGACTGGCCGAGAATATTCAGGTTGCCGCCCGGATTATGCGCTCCCATGCTGTTTTCCGCAGCCACGCTGTCCCAGAACCATTGCGCTTTGCGGATCAGCTCCCGGGCCCGTTCCAACTGCGCGACATCGGCGCGGGGATCGCCGCCGGCGCGGCCGACCGCCTCATGCGCCCGGGCGATGGTCTGCCCGGCGGTATGAAGCAGCTGCCAGGTCTGGTCCTGGGTCGTTTTGACCTGGGAGAGCAGCCATTCCTCGCTCTGGGTGTGGCAGGTCCGGCAGGACGATTTGACATGCTGCAGCGGGCTGGTCACCCAGTGGGACGAATATTTCTGGCCGTTTTCCCGCATGAAGGGCATGTGGCAATCCGCGCAGGCGACCCCAGCCTTGCCGTGCGTGCCTTGGCTCCAGTTTTCAAAATCGGGATGCTGGGCTTTCAGCAGCGGCGTCCGGGAATCGGGATGCTGCCAGTCCTGCGCAAAGCCGAACGGTTTGGCGGAATAGTATTCATACATGGCGGTTGGACTCAGCCCCTTGTCCCAGGGGAAGACAACGCGGCTGGTCCCCGGTTCGAAGTAGTATTCGGAGTGGCACTGGCCGCAGACATAACTGCGCATTTCCTCGCGGCCGGCTTTTTTGACGTCGATGCCCCGCCGGTTCATCGCTTCCACGAACGCCGGGTTGATGACCCGCAGATTCATCGTAGCCGGGTCGTGACAGTTGCCGCAGACCACTGGATGCTTCGTTTTGGCGGTCAGCTCGCTGAGCGGAACTTTCGCGTAACCCCAGCCCATGTCCCGGAAGAACTCCTCGACCTGGGCGGTCTTGCAGGTAATACAGGCGCCCACGCTGGCCGGGCCGATCCGCTTTGTTTCCAGCAGATCATGCACTGCATAGGGATGGCCGCGGTCCTCCGTATAATCCTTGCTGAACGGATACCCTTTGAAAAGCATCAGGATTTCCGGTTGCTGCAGGGATTTCTGGACATTCTGGCTACCAGCGTAACCGGTGGGTGATGGCAACATCTGCCGGTTTTTCAGATAACTGGCGTATTGCAGGGGATAATTCTTTCCCCAGACCGCTGGGTCGTACTCACCGGCAGGAACCGGTTTGACTTTGACCTGGTCCGGCGGTTTGGCGACAAAGGTCCGGATCACGACGAACCCGAAGGCCGCGACGACGACGAGCGCCACCGCCACGATCCATTTCAGACGACTGTTCATTGTTTGCCCACCCCCTTTGGTTCTCCCCGGCCATGCACCAGATCCCGGTGGCATTTCGTACACTGGGCGTCCGGCTGTCCCATGCGGGTGTTGGCCACCGTCGACGAATGACAGCGCAGGCAGTTGTCCTGCAGGATTCGGTGCGCTTCCGGCGTGACAGGCGTGACAACGCCATAACTGCGACCGAACTCGTCGACCACGTCGCGCAAGCCGGCCTTGGCCTTGTAGGCGAAACTTTCGGCGAAATTGCGGTTGGGCAGATGGCAGGCGATGCAGTCAAACTGTTTGTGGGTGCTCATCTGCCAGGTCCGGTGCACGCGCTCCATGCTGTGACACGTGCCGCAAAAGCCGGGCGTGCCGGCCCATTGATAGCCGGCTCCGATCAGCAGCAGCAGGACGACACCGACGACTATGCCGGATAGAAATACTTTCCAGACGTTCATGGCCCACCTCCGGAGTTCCGGATTTTGCCGCAACTTTTCTTTATACTGAAGATATTTCCACCCGAATCTGCAAGTTCCTGCCGAAATTTCAATTTTCTTATGCTTTCTCGGCAACTGTGCTCCAGCCGTCAGCATATAAGAAATCCTCCCGGCGCATCATGCAGGGAGGACTGTTTCGTTTCGATTCGGGTATAAATCGTTGGAATAATCGATTAGAGGCGAATATAGCCCAAAACCAAGCAGGTCAGCAGCCAGACCATCGACACGCCGATCGCCGGCAACAGGCAGCGTTTCTGCAGATCCCCGAATTCGATCTTGTTCAGGCCGACCAACAGGTAGGTGGATGGAACCAGAGGACTGAGCAAGTGAGCGCCCTGACCGATCAACGCGGCCCGGCCCATCTCCTCGGCGGAAATTCCATACGTTGCCGCCGCCTTGGCCAGTACCGGCAGCACACCGAAATAGTAGGCGTCGTTCGTCAGGAAGAAGGTTCCCGGCAGACTCAGGAAGGCCGAGATGAAGGACATGTGCGGTCCCATGGAAGCAGGAATCGCGGCGATCAGCGATTGCGCCATTGCATCGACCATCTTGCTGCCGCCCATGACGCCCATGAAGATACCGGCGGCGAACACCATCGCCACGACCGGCATGGCATTGGCGCCGTTGGCGACGATGCGGGCCTGCTGGTCTTTCAGCTTGGGGTAGTTGATTAACAGGGCCAACGCCGTGCCGATCATGAACAGGATATTCAGCGGCAGCAGGCTGGCCATCAGGGCCACCATTAACAGCGCCGTCACGCCCAGGTTCATTAGGAAGCGATCCGGACGTCGCAGTTTTTCCGCTTCGGGGTCTTCCGACACCTGCACCTTGGCGGCGATTTCAGAGTTGTCCAGATTCATGACGCCGAGACGGGCCCGTTCTTTCAAACCCCACCGGTACGCGACAAAGCACACCCACAAGCTGCCAAGGAACATGGCCGGAATCAGGGGCGTGAACACATCGGCCGCCTCGACTTTCAAAGAGGCCAGCACGCGACCGGTCGGTCCGCCCCAGGGGATGATGTTCATGACGCTGTTCTGCAGCACGGCCACCGATGGCAGAATCAGGGGATCCATGCCAAGACGCCGGTGCACGGCTAACATCGCCGAGCAGGTCACCATGTAGGTCGTGGAGCCGTCGCCGTCCAGGGAGATGATCGCGGCCAGCACGGCAGTGCCGACGGACACCTTCAATGGATCGCCGTGAACGACTTCGAGGATTTTCTTGATCAACGGATCAAACAGGCCGGCATCGATCATAATGCCGAAATAGAGAATCGCAAAACAGATCATAATACCAGTGGGGGCTACCCGTTTTACGCCATCCAGCGCCCATTTGCCGATGATGCTGAACTTGGCGACGCCGACAAATCCCATGCCGACTGCGAACAGCAACGGAATCAGGATCAGTGCCGTCATGGCGGACATCCGCTTGGACATGATCAGATACATGAAAATTACCACCATCATGAATCCGAGCACGGCTAACGTTGGCATAATAAAACATCCTCCTGCGCGTTTTTTGAAGCTTCCCCGGACGGGCGCTTCTTGTCGCTTACAGTATAAGCCGGCGCAAAGGATGATGTAAAATTCGAACTATTTATTCCTAATCATCGGATTTTGCTATGGACGGTCATTTGACCTGCGTCAAGTCCATCGCCTCGACGAATTCCACGAAGGCTCGCACGACGTTCATCTCGAGTGAATCGGCGTAGTAAATCAGCCAGGATTTGCGAATCAGCGGATTGCCCTGTTTGTCACAGAGCATGATTTTGTATAGGTTGTCCGTATCGTGGATGATCCGGCCCGGCAGAATCGCATAACCAAGTCCATACCGGACCATCTCCTTGCAGGTCGCCAGCTTGTCCACTTCCATGCTGATCAGCGGCGGCTGGCCGAAGCGTTCCCGCCACCAGCGGTCGATCATTCCCTTGATCAGGGCGTCCGACTGGTAATCGATCCGCGGCAGCGACGGCAACTTCGCGAGGGCGATCGGTTCGGCGGAAGCCACATAAATCGATTCCTCCATCAGGAGATGTTTCCGCCCCTCCCAGCCATAATCGGAGCTGATAAAGCCCAGATGGATCTGGCGCGTCTGAACCTGGTTGAAAATCTCCTTGCTCCAGGCGGTCGTCACCTTGAAATCGACCGCCGGATATTCTTTGTGAAAGCTGCGAAGCAGGGCCGGCAGCGTATACATGGTGAAATAGCTCGACGCGCCGATGCGAAGCGTTCCGACGACATCCTTGTCCAGGTTGGAGACCTGTTCGCGGATGCCACGGATTTTTTGCAGCACCTCTTCGGAGGACCGGGCCAGATACTCGCCCTGCGGCGTAAACTGGACTCCCTTGCTCGTCCGGACCACGATTTTAATGCCGAATTCCTTTTCGATATGCTGTAGCCGGGAAGTGAGGGCCGGCTGCGACATGAACAGCGCCTGCGCCGTTTTTGTGATATTTTTCTGCTCGTGCAAAACCTGCAGAATCCGCCAATCCCAGTCTTCCATCGGCGCTCCCCCTCTTTCCCCGGACAATCCATCTTTCATTCATTCGCGCCGTACGGCAAAAACTCCTATCCAACGAAGAAATTATCCAATCATATGCCTGGAGTCATGGTGCAGTAAACGGGCCACTATCAACAGCCTATTATCCGATATGAAATTTCTATCGGTACATATCAAGCAAATCAATTTTCATCTTATCTGAATATTGGTTATAATTACAGATAAAATAGGGGGGATTTGAAATGAAAAGCATCACCCATGTTGCACAAGCCGGCACCGTGGAGTCCAGCGATATCCTCATCATCCTGGCTCCGGCGGAGCCGCAGAGCGGCTTTCAGATCGAACTGGCCACGCCGACGCCGAAGCAATACGGCGCGCAGATCCGCGAACTCATCCGCCAGACGCTGATGGCGGGCGGCATCCACGACGCCGTGGTTCAGGCGACGGACAAGGGTGCCCTCGACTATACGATCAAAGCCAGGCTACTCACCGCGATCGAGCGGGCCTGCGCCCCAGAAGGAGGCAACTGAAAATGCAGACGCTCAAATTGCGCCGGGCCATGATGTTCATGCCCGGAAACAACCCGGCCATGCTGCAGAACGCGGGAATTTACGGCGCGGATTCCGTGATTTTCGACCTGGAGGACGCGGTCTCCATCCATGAAAAAGATTCGGCCCGCCAACTCGTCTTTCAGGCCCTCACGCACTTCACCTATTCCTGCGAAATCGCCATCCGCATCAACCATATCCAGACTCCTTACGGATTCAAGGATCTGGATAGCGTCTTGCCGGGCAAGCCAGACCTGATCCGCCTGCCCAAGGCCGAATCCGCCGAAGAAATCCAGACGGTGGCGGAGATCATCGCCCGCGTCGAGCGGGAATGCGGCTTCCCCGATGGTACGATCAAAATGGGCGCCGCCATTGAAACCGCGAAGGGCCTCCGGCAGGCCTATGCCATCGCCAGCGCCAGTCCCCGCATGGAATTTCTGGCCATCGGCGGCGAAGATTTCATCGCCGACCTGAAAACGACCCGCAGCAAAGACGGCCGCGAACTATTCGTCGCCCGGTCGCAGCTGGTTCTGGCGGCTCGCGAAGCCGGCATCCAGGCTATCGACACCGTGTTCGCCGACGCCAATGACGACGAAACCTTCCTTAACGAAGTTCGGTTCATCAAGCAACTAGGCTTCGACGGCAAATCCGTCATCAACCCCCGGCAGGTCCGGCAGGTCCAGGAAGTATTCGCGCCGACGGAAAAGGAAATCAGCCATGCCCGTCGCGTTCTCGCCGCCTATCAGGATGCCCTGGACCGCAAAACCGGCGTCATCGCCCTAGACGGAAAAATGATCGACACCCCCATCGTGACAAGAGCCGAACGGGTTCTTGCCTACGCTGCGGCGGTCAGAAATTAGGGAGGGCAACGCGATGATCAACAAAGTTGGCAGACTGATTCCGGACACTCTGCCCGGCTACGCCAAAGTGCGCCCGTACAGCGGTCCCTTTGCTTTCCAACCGGCGGGACGGATGGCCGGAGCACTCTTGCGGGCGCAAAATCCCGCGACGAACAAAGTACTGGCTTCGCTGGAACAGGCGATCGATGCAGCCGGCCTGAAGGACGGCATGACCATCTCGTTTCATCATCATTTCCGCAACGGCGATTTCGTGCTAAACCGGGTGATCGAAGCCATCGCCCGCAAAGGCATCCAGGGACTGACGCTCGCGCCAAGCTCCCTGACCGACATCAATGACGCCATCCTGCCCCATATCGAGTCCGGGGTCATTGTCGCGATCGAGACCAGCGGCGCCCGCGGCAAACTGGGCAAAACCATTTCCGCCGGCAAGCTCTCCCGGCCGGCGATCATCCGATCGCACGGCGGCCGGGCCCGGGCCATCGAATGCGGCGAACTGAGGATCGACGTCGCGTTCATCGGCGCGCCCTGCTGCGACAAGGCCGGCAACATCAACGGCGTCGATGGTCCCTCCGCCTGCGGCTCGATGGGCTATGCCATGGTTGACGCCGCCTATGCCGACAAGGTGGTCGCCATCACCGACCATCTCGTGCCCCATCCGGCCTTTCCGATCAGCATCCCGCAAACCCAGGTCGACTTCGTGGTGGAACTGGACAGCATCGGCGACCCGGCCGGTATTGCCTCGGGCGCGTTGCGGATTTCCCGCAACCCGCGCGAACTGCTGATCGCCGAATATGCCGCCGCCGTCATCGAGCATTCGGGATATTTCAACGAAGGTTATTCGTTGCAGCTCGGCAGTGGCGGCGCTTCGCTGGCTGCAGCGCAGTTCATCCGCGATAAGATGAAGGCCCGCAACATCCGGGGCAGTTTCGGCGTTGGCGGCGTCACCGCGCCGTTCGTGGACATGCTGAACGAAGGCCTGTTCTCGGTGCTGTTCGATACCCAGGACTTCGATCTGCCGTCCATCGAGTCCCTGAAAAACAACCCGCGGCATCTGGAAATGTCCGCTTCCTACTATGCAAACCCCCACAGCGCCGGACCCATCGTCAACAATCTCGATGTCGTGATCCTGAGCGCCACCGAAGTGGATGTCGATTTCAATGTCAACGTGATCACCGATTCCAACGGCATCATCATGGGCGCTTCCGGCGGACACTCCGACACGGCCGCCGGCGCCAAGCTGGCCATCGTGGTCGCGCCGCTACTGCGGGGACGTTTGCCGATGGTTCTGGACCGGGTCAACACGATCGTGACGCCGGGCGAAACCGTGGACGTCATCATCACCGAACGCGGCCTCGCCGTCAACCCGCAGCGGACCGACCTGCTCGACCGGCTGAAGGATACCCGGCTGCCGGTGATGGATATCCGGGAACTGCAAGACATCGCCTATAAAATGTCTGGCAAACCCGAAAGCGTCGAAACCAGCGACGAAGTGGTCGCCGTGATCGAATACCGCGACGGCGGCATCATCGACGTCGTGCGGAAACCGTTGTAAGGAGTGGCCGATTTGGCAGCCGTAACTCTGGCGGAACTACTGACGGCAAAAGAAAACCGGGCCATGCTGCGGGAAGAAATGAGGCAGGCTTCCAGCCTGCCTGTTCTCTGTTTCAGCGTCAATTGCCCCGGTGAAGAAAAGGACGGACCCGAAGTTCGCCGACTGCTCCGGCATGCGGCAGAGTGTTTTCGTAATTTGGCCGAGACCGAAAGTATCGTTTGCCACGAAGAACGCTTTTTTTACCCCCCCACCGGTCCGTACGCCCTCATGGCGGTAAACGCCGACCCGGTTCTGCTGAAACGACTGGCGGTCCAGCTCGAAGATCTGCCGGAATACGGCCGTCTGCTGGACATCGATGTCTATGACGCCGCCGGCCGGCAACTTTCGCGAACCCAGTTCGCCCTGCCACTCCGTTCCTGTTATCTGTGCGAAAGCGATGCCATCAGCTGCATGCGGGAACGGCGACATTCCGCGCCGGAAATCCGGCAGGAATTTCAGCGACGGCTCCGGTCTTTCACGCAGCATGCCGCCACTCCCTGGCCGGCAGCCGTATGGGAAACCGGTCATTGGGCCACGGAAGCCATGCTGATGGAAGCGGCCTGCACCCCGGCCCCCGGCCTGGTTGACCGCGTGAATTCCGGCGCCCATGACGACATGGACTTCTTCACTTTTATGAGCAGCACCAGCGCCCTGAGCGCCACGATGATCCGCTGCGCCGCCGCCGGTTGGGACCACAGCGGGCCAACCGCCGCCCTGTTGCCGCAGCTGAGACGAATCGGTGGAGAGGGCGAGCGGAACATGTTCCGAGCCACCAGCGGCGTGAACACGCAAAAAGGGCTGATTTTCCTGATGGGGCTGTTGTGCGCCGCCACGGGCCTGTTGCGCAAAAAATCCGCCGTGGTAACGGCGGAAGCAATTTGTACGGGTGTCGCCGAATTATGCGCCGGCATCGTGCAGCGCGAGCTGGAAACGCTGCTGACGCAGCCGCCGGATCGGCCGCTGACCGCCGGTGAAAGGCTTTACCTCGACCATCGGTCCACCGGCATCCGCGGGGAAACGGAACAGGGGCTTCCCGCCGTGCTTCAGTACGGTCTGCCCTGTCTGCGGGTGGCTCTGGCAGCCGGACTGTCGCTCAACGACGCCTTGGTTCACACCTTGCTCCGGCTCATGACCGTCGTAGAAGACACGACGATCCTGAAACGGCACGACCCGGCCACCCTGCGGGAAGTCCAGGCCAAAGCAACCCGCATCCTCGAGTTGGGCGGTATGCTCACTGTCGAGGGAATCGCCGCCATCCATCAACTGGACGCCGAATTCATCCGGCGCTGGATCAGTCCGGGCGGCGTGGCCGACCAACTGGCCGCCGTCTATTTTCTCCATCAGGCGGAACTGTCCGCCAAACTGTCAGTGCCGTGACGCCGAGCGCCGGATCCGCTCCACCACGCCGGCAGCTTCCGCCGAACGCAGATAGTGGTAGGTGCTGTCCGGAACCATTCGGGACACACCCGGCCAATCCCCCGACCGAATCATCTCCCGAACTTTGGATGCACTGATCACATCCCCGTCTGTCGCCAGGCGGGGAATTATTTTCACCTGCACGCCGAGAGGCGGCAGAATTTCACGCAGCGCCTCATTATACCGATCGGTGACGCCGCAGTACGGTTCCTCGCCGACATAACGGGCGGAAATTTCCAGCGCCGGCGCGATATGCCGACCAAATACGGTCGCGTCCAGCCGGGTCTGGGCAAAGACGGTTTCCTCGCCGCGGGTAAAGTAGCCGGGAAACGTGGCGCTGGAAATGATGTAATCGCCGCCGGCCACCACCGCCACGTTCTTGAGATCCTGTACGCCTTCCTGCACCAAACGGAACCGGACGTCGAACGGAAACAGCGATAAATCCGCGGTAACCACGAATACGATCACCGCCGCGTTTTCCCGAGCGGCTCGGGCGATCACCTCGCGATGTCCATAAGTGAACGGATTGCAGTTCACTACCAGCGCCGCCCGACCCTGCGCCGGCAAATGCTCCGTCTGACGCTGCAACTCCCGGCAGTATTTTCCCACCGAAAAGATCCCCATCTCCAGCAACGCCGCAACCGGTTCCACCCGGGCGATTTCCGCAAAACCGATCCCGACGAACTGGGCGACGGCGGCGGGCTTGGTAAAGACAAAATAGTGATACCGGCCGCGCTCCGCCATCACCCGCAGCAAATGGCCAACCACCTTGGCCAGCAGCCCTTCGCCCTGCAGGTCTGGCGCGACGGCCACGTTGCGGATCACCTTGCTGGCGAAGGAGCCGGTCGCCACCAAGGTGTCGTCGCCATACAGCGCCACCGTGTATTCCACATCGGTTTCAAAGCCGAGATCGAACTTCGCCAGAAACTCGGCGATCCGTTTCACTTCCGCCGGATTGCCCAGCTCGACCTGTCGTTCCTCGATTTCCAGCCAGCAGTCCATGCCGTCGCCCTCCTGCCTGTCTTGCCTCGTCTGATTTTATGATATCATTTCCCGGGAAATATGCCACAGGCAAATTCCGGGGACGATTGCGGTGTAGTATAATAAACTCAGGCAGCCGATACCTCTTCAACAAAAGAGAGTGATGAA
>CAZRQI010000012.1:0-8710 GCA_964602025.1 uncultured Veillonellaceae bacterium | reverse complement strand
TGTAAAAACGACGAGACGATTCACATCCGGACCTTGGTTCTGATCGGGTTGATCCTCGTCATCGCGGCGGTCGCCGCATGGCTCGCCTACCGGTTTGTCACCGGGGCCGCCTTGTGGGAACTGCCCCCGTTTCCCCTGGAATTGTAGGTCGTCCGCAGTAAGGTAGCTGTTAAAACAACCTTTCCCATACGAAAGCCGCCAATCGTGGACACGCCACGATTGGCGGCTTTCGTCTTATTTCTCATCCTCCGTATCGGTTTCGACCCGGCGCAACTTTACGCAATGACCCCCTAATTCGCAAATGGAATACATTCCTTCCGTCGATTGAAACACCATCGATTGGGCCTGTTGCGCCAACATCACGTCAGCCGTGGCGACACCAAAAAACGCCGCCACTTCCGCCGCGCGAACCGCAGGAGCCGCACGACGACGGTTGCGGTGCGCATACATGCGAAAATTGTATTCGGCCCAGGACAGAAACAACAGCAGACTGACCAGGGCCACCAACAACAACTGCAAGAGCAGGGCAGTGGTTGCCTCAAACTGACGCCAGGAGAAAACCGAATCCACGAAATAAAAGCCGGCAAAGTACCAGATCCCCAACGTGATCGCCGCCAGAAAATAAAGCATGGCGCCCGTGCTGAGCACAGTAATGGTCTGATCCGCCGCTTTACGGCCCGGCGCCATTCCTTCCGGATAATCAATCAAAGGTTTTTCCTGCATTCTCAGCCAACCTTCTTCGTCGCTTCAACATTCCGGATGCCACGGTCGGGGCTTTTCCAGACGGCGCGAGTTCCCCGGCGGATCGTCAATGCGCGCGGGGTCGCCCAAACGGCGCTTAAAGCGCCAATAATCCAATAAAACAGCGGGTACCAGATTACCCATAGGTAGTATTTCGGCAGCGAAGAGTCGTATTTCCGATCCAGAGACAGACTCACCACGAATTGGAGAAAACAGACCAACGCCGCCACCGAGCCGTTCCAGGCGGGAAAAGGGCTGGTCGTCAACGCAGGCGGCACATCCAGATCGAACGTTTTTGCCGCAATCCAGACCAAGGTCATGATTACAAAGGCAAAGGCCCAGGCCACCCCCAGCGCATAATCCAGATATAGCGGCCACAAACGCCGGGTCCGCCAGTCCCGGAACAGATCGCGCTGACGGCGCAATACCTCCACGCCGCCTTGCGCCCAGCGGGTTCTCTGGCGCCAAAATCCCCGTAAAGTTTCCGGGACCAAAATCCAGCCCACCGCATTCAATTCATAATGAATGGCCCAGAATCGTCGCTCAATCTTCCAGGAAATGCTGATATCTTCCGTGATCATATCCGTGTCCCACAATCCGGCGTCTAGTAGGGCGCGTTTGCGGAAAGCAGCGATGACGCCGGAAATCGTCATGACTTTGCCAAGCAATCGCTGGGTCCGTTTGATCAGGCCGATCACGCTGGCATATTCGGCGGTCTGGATTTTCGCCAGCAGCGAGGTCCGGTTCCGCACGCGGGGATTGCCGGTTACCGCTCCAACCCGCGGGTACCGGACAAAATGGGACACCATCCATAGAATGGCCTGGGATTCGAGGAGGCAGTCCGCGTCAATGCAAACCAGGATTTCGCCTCGCGACATAAAAAAAGCATAGTTCAGCGCGTTGGCCTTGCCCATGTTTTCCTTCAGGTCCAGCAGACGAACCCTGTCGTCTTCTGCCGCCAGCTTCGCCATCTCGTGGAAGGTGTTGTCGGTGCTGGCATCATTGATGGCAATGATCTCCAAGTTGGGATATGACTGTGCCAACACGCCCTTTACCGTTTCCCGGATGCTGTCCTGCTCATTTCTCGCCGGGATCAGCACGGATACGAGCGGATGCTCCGACAGAACCGGCGGTTCCGGATGATGTCTTTCATAACGCCAGGAAAACACACAGGCGCCGCACATCCAGATCACGCTCATAACCAGGGGATAATAAAAGACAAAATTGGCCCCGACGACCCAAATCGAAGAAATTGCGGGCCAAAGCGACATCCCTCGCAACAAATCCAGCATTGGAATCCTTTCTATTTTGCCCGGTCAAGTGCCGGATCAAAACGGCGAATCATCATGTCGGTCGGAGAACAGGTTTTCCGGATAGAAGCCGATATGCATCGCTCCGCCAGCCTGCAACGCCCGAATCTGTCGGCTCAATTCAGTCCGCGGAACCCAACGGGTTCCCTTCCAATCGTAGTTCTGAAGCTTAAAAACCACTTTCGAAGCGTTCGTTTTATCCTTAAGCGCCGCGCTCGCCAGTTCGCCGAGCCATTCGGCGGCCCGCCCCCCCTGGTTTTCCATGTAGGGGTAGGCCATGATGACGGTGTAGTCGTATGTTGTCAGGTAATCCTGATAATCCTGGGCGAACCATTCCACCGCCTGCGGATTGAGCACCGCCTCCGCGTAGATATTGCGCGCCGTCAACGCCTGTGGCCGAAACTTGCGGATACTGCCGATCAGGTCGTGGGCCAGGTCCGTCAACGCCTGCGCTTTCATTTTCGTCCATTGGCGGCGAATTTCCGGGTCGCGCAAGGTATCCGGCGTCAGTTCGCGCCCAAACCGGTCGGCAAACGCGTACCTCGCCGCCGGCGAAACATCCTCATAGTCATTAAGGTATAAATCATCCTGAAACAGGATGCCGTCGATCGGCGTACGCAGAGCCAGTTCCCGAACCATTGTCCGCAATTGTTCCCGGACTCTCGGGCTAAAGGGGGTTGCCCGCCGGTACCAACCTTTTCCCTTGACGTCATAAGCGGTCACAACATCCGCCGGATGTTCCCGGGTCAACCACTGTCCCGACAAGGTCGGCAGCCAGGCGAACACCTGAAAGCCGCGGCCCTGCAATCGTCGAGTTACATGATCAAAGACGTCGGCCTTCACAGGGGCAACGGAATTTTGAAAATACACGCTCCGGATGTCGCCATCGCCATCGCTATCGTCAAATGCCTGCAGGTAAACAGTATTCGCATTGCCACGAAAGATCCGGTCCAGCGCCTGGTTGATATTGGCCTCGAACTGACGCGGATTCCGGTCATACAGGGAGTCCATATCCAATTGAACAATCCGCTTTTTTTGCTCCGACACGCCGCCAGCCGCCAGAAACTTGGCGAACCGGGAAACATCGGGATTATCATAAATGATGCCCCGCTTGCCGGCCGCCAGGCTTGTCGGCCCTGGCGGATTGAAACCGCCTGTCAGGCCAAATGTCACGACATGGCCTGTTGCTTTGGCCGCCGCCAGCAGAATTTCGTTGTATTCCCCATACGGCCAGACCATGACCCGCACCGGATGTCCCAATTGTTCGGCGAACAGTTGCTGACTTCGCTGCAGGTCGGCCCGAACGCGTCGCTCGTAGACCGCAGGATCTTCAAACCGGCCGTTGGCATACTCCAGGGTGGTCGCGGCATGGGACGAATCGCCGAAGCGGTTGGCTGGCGTCATATAATGCAGATTATAGGAGTGGGAAGCGATCTCCACCAGACCGGATTTCTCCATCTCCCGGGCCTGCTGCCAGGTCAGGATGCGGTCCGGTTCGTCGGGCGGCGCTTCCTGCCAGATCCCCACCATCGCCAGCAGGGCCGGATAGCGGTACTCCTGCAGCAAGGGATAAACTTGTTCATAAAAGGACGCGTAAGCATCGTCAAAGGTCAGCAGCACACTCCTGTCCGGCAGGCTGATTTCGCCCCGGTTGTAGCGGATATACTCTTCCACGCTGACCATGCGGTAGCCGTTTTCTTTCAGAAAATCAAAGTGGGCCCGCAAAGTTCCGGGCGTCACCGTGTATTTGTTCGCGAGCGGACCGGTCTGGATGTAGGGTCCGACATGGTGGTAGCACAACACAGTGACTCCCGGCCGGGCCAGCGCCGTTGCCGAACAGAGCCAGACCAGAAGCATCAGACATAGCGCCAGTTTCTTTTTCATCCGCATTTTCACCAACTCAGGTTCAGATTCATGTCGCATTGGAATTTGCCGAAATCCAGCCCCGGACTGCCCCGTGTATTGCGGGTCGACAATCCGTATTCGCAGCCGGCGGTCAAATAAAACAACCGTGTGAAATAATGGCCGTACTCCAGACGGGCGTATGGGCTGAAATCCCAGGGGCTGGGGCTGTCTCCCCCGTATTCGAGAAAAGTCTGCCACTCCCAGTACCCACGTCGCACATAAGTGCGCCAGGACATGCCCAAGCCGACGGTTTGCCGCAAATTCGGACTGTCATAGCCGGCAGCGGTGAATTTGTAGCGGGAACGGCTGAAATAAGCCGACAACATCACTTTCTTATGTTCGTCGTCCCGCAATACCCGATCCCAGTTGAAGCTCTGGGCGGAGCGTTTATTGCCGTCGGTCAGGCTTCCCGCCGCGTACCCGACAGTGTAGATGTTGCGGATCCGCTGCCCCCGGGGATCGGCGCCCGGACTGAAGGTCTGCCAGCTATATCGGCCGCCCGTCGTCCGGGTCATGATGCGGTCCCGGAACGCCCCGACCTCATCGACCGGCGCAGAACCCGAGTACAGGGTCAGACTGGTCAAATCATCCGGATGCCAGGTCCATTCCACCCGGCTGCCATTCAGGTTGGCAACATTGCGAAAATCGCCCCAGACAGTCAACGAATGGTGCAGACCCCGCCAAGTCGCTCCGATCGCATGGGTCCAGTAGGTGGCGGCGGCGCCGGTATCCGTGTCCCGCAGATGCATACGCTGGCTTTGCCCAAGGATGTTGACACTGCCGCCAAGATTGACCGAAAAATCCGCCGTCGCGCTGACCGTTTCCTTGCCTTTATAATCCCGGTAGAAAGCCAGCCCGGATCGCCAGGATCCTTTCTCCCGCTCTTCATACTCCCGCAACGCCTGTGCAGCCGCCGGAGTACGGAGTTGCTGATGATCCAGCGAATCCAGCAGCGACCTGGCCCGATCGTAATCGCCCGTGCCGGCCGCCGATCCGGCCATCCCGGCTTTTCCGGCCGTTTCACCGCCAGGTAGGCCGCGCAGAATTTCATAGTTCCGGTAGGCTTCCCGCGGCAGACCCGATAACTGCAGTTTATCGGCGTATTGTCGATAAAACGCTGCATTGGCGGGAATTTTGGCATTGATCAAGCCGAACACCCGACGGGCGGTCCAAAGCCGGCCCTGCGCCACATAATACAGGCAGTCGTCCAATACCAGTTCCGCGAACCGGGCATCGATCGCCAGAACTTGTTCATATTGTTGCAGCGCTGCGGCGACCCTGCCGGTTTGCACTCCGGACATGGCCAGACCCAGCCGGGCGGAATGATTTTTCGGTTCCCGGCGGATCACCTGCTCATACAGGGAAATCGCCTCGCTGTAACGGCCCAGGCGAAAAAAAGAATCGGCGACGGCCCGCAGTCCGAATGCCGGCGCTTTGGACCAATCCGGCCATAATTGGCGGGCTTCGGCGATGGCCTGTTCAAAGTTGCTGTTGGCGCGCAGGGCGAACACATAGTCGGCCTGCATCGGCGAATCCGCCTGCCGGGACTGAATGTACGGCTTCAACAAAACGATGGCCCGGGCCGCGTCGTTGGAACGCAGGCAGGCAGCCGCCAACAGTCCCTCGGCCTCCTGACGCTTCACCAGCTGTCCAGCTTTGGCGGCCATGTTGGCGGCCATCTCGAAATCTTCCGCCGCCCGCCGGTTGTCGCCATGGTTCAGGCGCGCCCGCCCGCTTGCCAAATATAGGTCTGGGTCCTGCGGCGATTCCGCCAGCAACGACGCATAGATTTTTTGCGCAGCGGCGGGATCGTCGAGCCGGATCAGCAATTCCGCCTCCAAAAGGCGGAACCGTCGTTCGCCGGTTGCCGCCAAATCGCCAATAATGGGCCGTGCCGCCGCGAAGTTGTTTTGACGGATATAGGCGTTGGCCATCGTTTCCCGCACATACGCCGGGGCATCGTGACGATGCCGGATTTTCGCTTCATACCAGGCCGTTGCTTCCGGGTCCCGGCCCGCCCAATGCAACAACACGGCCCGGTCGAAAAGGAGCGGCGCGGCGTCGGGATACCGTTCCTGCAGCGCAATCAACTGTGCCAGCGCCTGATGCACTTCCCCTGTCCGCGCCAACGCCACGGCCCGGGCATGTGGTTCCCGCCAATCCGCCGCTGCCAGCGCAACATCGCCGGCCAGACACACCGTCAATAGGAAGATCGCCGCCACACAGGCGTTTTTGCATCTGTTGCTTCTATTTATCGGGCCCCGGATCATCCTGCGCAAGGTCGCCTCACTAGCCTTCATGGTCGTTGCCTTTCGTCGGAACGGCTTTTTTACGGGGAAAAAGCACCCGAAAAACCAGCCAGCCCAACCCCAGAACCAACAAAACCGAGCCGAGAATTTTCAGGACGGTTTGATTTTCTTCCCACAATTCCGTCAACAACCCACGTGCCGCAGGTTTTTCAATATTGATCCCTTTCTCGCGAATATCCAGTGAATAAAATGGCGCTTCCGGCCGATACACCAGCAGGTTTCCTGTCAGGTCGTCATAGTGCCGGCCGCGGTTGAGTCGGTGCAAAGCCGCTGACAGCAACGCCGCGTCGCGGTTCGCCGACAGGATGACAAGCGGGAATCCATTCCAGTCGCCGATCCGGCCGACCACCAAGTTTTCGGCGGCCTGATACTCAAACAGGGTCGTGCGGTTTTGGCGTCGATACAAAGTGAAGTCGCGACCAACGGAAACCGGCATCCGTTCCTGCAAGGATTGTGGAATTCGTTCCGCCATACCAACCGCCAGCACATAGTTCCCGACCGGAGCTTCCGCCGTCAGCGGCAGGATTTCCGGGAATGCATGGCTGCCTTGCGGCAGCTGGCGCTCAATAAAGTATGCGCTCTCCGCAATGATCGGCAACAGTTGGTCACCCAGCCGCTCATCCACCAAAACGCTGCCCACCCGATTGAAAAATAAACCGATGTTGTTCCATGCAAACCGGTCGAAACGATATTGCCCCGCTCCCCACATGTAACTCTGCGGGAAAATCTGAACAGACTGAACCATGCCTCTGATCCGGCACTGTCCCGTTTCCTCCGGATAGTGGAACTGGATGCCGAGCGTGTTCCTCGTTCGCAATTCCAGGGCATTCGGCAGCAGCACATCTTTTTTGAATTGTCCGGTCTGATCCAGCATGGAGCTGTACACCAGGCTATTGTTCATAAAAATATCCAGCCGTACCGGTCGCAACGAATCCGGCGACACGGTATAAGTTCCCTCGATATGCAGACCGAGCCGTTCCGGCGGTTTTGACAGCAGCGCCGGATATAGGGAAAAATCGACCGGCACGGTCACAATTCCTTCCTGTGCGTAGTGATTTCCGAACGGCATCGCTTCCACAGGCTCCGGTTCCTGGAGTCCTGCCGGTTGAACCGACAGAAGCTGGCTTGTCGCCGGATTTAAAGCAAAAATCGGCAATTCCGCGAGTTCCCGCACATAGGATTTGAGGGTCGGCGCGTCGACGGCGGAAATCAGAAGAGTATTGGGATCCACCAACGCCATTCCGGCAGCCGCGTTTTTGAAATAGGCCGGTAGGCGCGACGTCATTCCGACCCAGATCCTGGGAACCGGCGGCAACTTAGAAAGATCAGCGGCCCTCACCAAGCGGACATCCAGCTGGGGGTATTGTTTCCGAAGCAGCGAATAGGTCCAGGCGGCCGGCGTCACTTCCGCCAGCTCGGCGCCATTGGGCGCCACCACCAGTACCGTCTGCTGCAAACCGTCAAAGAAATCGGCGACCGTTCGGACCGGCCGCAGGTCATAGTCCACCCGCAAGGCGGTATCCCTGTGCACGGTGAAGAAAAGCCCGCCGCTGAACAGGTCGCGGCAACGGTCTTCCGACATATACAGGTTCGACTGAATGCGAAGGCGGGCCATGGGAGCGCCATCAGCGGACGGCGGCAGCGGCAGGCTGAACCTCGGCTCCCGGCGCAACTCGCGGGCAGTCCGTGTCGCAACCAGACGGTCATTGAAATAGAACAAAAACACGTTGTCAGTATGCAACTGCGGCCCCGGCGTAACCGCCAGCAGCGCGGACGCCGAACGAACCCTGGCGAGTGGCGGCAACGGAAACTCGGTCACGAACGAAGCGCCCGGCGCCCCCACCCAGATATCCCGATCGAAGCCCAAAGAATCCAGGCTGATGTTGCGGTTGACCGCCAGCGCCGGCGAAACCGCCAACGCCAGAACCAACACCAGGATGGTCAATGACACCCATTTTCGAATCATTTCCGTCTCCATTTCACGCATGTTCTTCCATAGGGTCGCCAGGCCATCGCGGCCAAAAAAAAAACGCCGCTGAATTCTTATCTAAAGAATGCAACCTGGCGATCATTAGTAAAGGACCTTTACTGACAGACCCATAGTTTTGCGTCCCTGCCTTTCGGCAAGTTTGCCCCGATACGAACACTATTCGGTTTTCGAAGCCACACCAACTGGTTCCAGTGTTTAATTAACACGCTATTTATTTTACAAGAATTATCCATTACTGTCAACTATTTAAACAGTCTTCGCCCGCCCTTTTCCCGGCGTTGCGGCACACGACCGGATGATTATTAAATTGTTGCTAAATTTCTTTGGCTTTGCAGGATTTTTTCATCTGCATCCATAAATACTTCTCAAAGTCTCTCGCTCCTCCAACTTCATCCGCGGCCATAAAAATTCATGAAGGCACGGCCATTGTCGTGCTTTTTTCTTTCGAAGGAGAA
>CAZRQI010000011.1:5634-23437 GCA_964602025.1 uncultured Veillonellaceae bacterium | reverse complement strand
TGATCGGGGCTTTCTCCTTTGCCGCCGGCGCGATTCTCGCCGCGATGCAACACGACAGGAACCGTTTTCTGACCTATTCGACCGCAGCCGCGATGGGTCTGGTGCTGACGCTGGCCTGCTTTCCGGAACTACAGGCGATTTATGCCGCCATTTTGCTGGTGCTTTGGCATGGCGTTTCCAAAGCCTTGCTATTTGTCAGCAGCCGTGACCGGTCGACACGCGCAGGAGGGAACAGGATCGCACTGTTCGCGGCGGCATCGATGCTGCTGCCGCCCTTCGGGTTGCCGATCGCGCAGTGGACGGCCCTGGAGTCGTCAGGCCGCAATCCTGTGGCCATGGGCTTGATTATTGCGGGAATGGTGTTTTCGTTTGTCGCCTGGACCCTGTTTACCGATTCGCAGCTGCGCTTACCGGCCGACGGGCCGGCAGACGGAAAAAAATGGCGAAAATACGGACCGCAGTGGCTTTTGGCCGGAGGAGTGGCCGGGTTGTCGGTGTTTGGCGTAACCTTTGCGAATCGCTTTGTTGCGCCGATTTTGCCGGATAATTACAGCCGGTTTGACGATATTGCGCAAGGGAGCGCCGGCGCATTCCGGATTCAGGACTTTTCCGGCATCCAGCCGATGTGGGCTTTTGCTGCGCTTGGCGCTGCGGTTGGAGTATGCTGGATCATTCTACGAAGCTCTGCGCATACGGAAATCCCGGCTGAAGTGGATTTGGCCGAGCTAGTTGACGAGTCGGTTGCCGAGCCGGTGATCGAAGAAAATTCAACGCCGGAAATGTCGCCCGCCGATTTGGTGGCCGGCGAACCTGCCGCCGAAGCTCCGCCGATTGCGCCAAACGAAGAAACGCAGGCCACTGAACTGGCGACGGAAAATGAGCCGGCGGAAGTTCCCCCGGTAGACCATACTACTGCCGAAGCGCCACTGGCAGTTCCGCCAGAAATGATTCCGACGGAGGACAGCAGCCGCCAGACGGTTATAACGCCACGCTGCGCGGTATTTTCCCTGTTCCCGGATGAACGGCGGACAGAACTTTATGCGACGATGATTGCGGCAGGACTTCTTATCCTGATGTTCGAGGTGGTAATCCGATGAATGGGATCCTGATTCTGACGGTTTGTCTGATTGCCCCACCTTTGCTCGGTGGATTTGGCGCTGGTGCGATTCGCTATTATGAGGCGAAAAAAACAGGCCGGAATACACCAAGCCTGCTTACTTCTTTTGCGGAATTTCTTGTCCGATTGCGGCGGCGGTCGGCAACGCTGCAACCGGCCCAAGTTTTCCTGGCGGTATTGTCATTGGCCTTCCATGGGGCAGCGGTGGGAATGCTGGCTTGGCAGAAAAGTTTGCCGCCGGTGCTGTTTTTTCAGGCGACCGGTTTTCTGACGATGGTTTTGGCCGGGAGCTTTCGTTCGGTTCCTTTTGTCGGTCCGAGTCTGAATCATGCGCTGCGGTCGTTTCTGACCATTCAGCCGCTATTGTTTTTGATCGCCGCCGGCGTGTTTTTTGCATCCGGCAGTTTTTCTTTGCTGCCGGCGCCGGAAATTAGCCGGGTTCTGGGTGTAAATTTGCCGCTGCTGTGGTTGGTTCTGCTGTGGATTGAATTTGCCGGCCCAAGAGCGGTTACCGCGAATGCACCGGAAGAAGACGCGGTGGACGCCTTGATCCAGTTGTCACAATGCTACCGCAGCGCAACCCTGCTGCTGCTGGCGGGCTTCTTTTGGACCCACGGCCTGGTCGGCGCGGTAGTGGCAGCGGTACTGCTGCAAGGGATTTTGATGATTGTACCGAAACTGCGATTGCCATGGCGAACGCTGGTGGCTGGAAGCTGGGGATTGGCCTACTTTGCCGCCGGACTGAATGTTTTATGGCTGTATATCAAGTTTTGGCTGTAGTAGCAAGGCGGCGAGCTAATAGCGCGGTCCGGGAAACTGGCGGGGGAACACCTTGTCTAGTCGGTTGAGCAGTTCTTCGAGCGCGTCCAGGGCCAGGGGCTGGGGCCCGCTGTAAACACCCATGATTTCCCTCGCCCATCGGTCGGCCTTGAATTGACCGTATTGGCCGGTTTTTTTGTCATAATAGGTAAGGAACAGGGTAAGAGTTGTTTCTTCCAGTATTTCGTCCCGCAGATAAATCGTGTAATTCCGCAGATAGCCGATTTCCAAAGCGACCGCGCCATCGGCGGTTTTGTCGGCGACGATCCGTTCCAGCATCGGGCGGTCGATGGCAGTTTTTGCGGCTGGAATCATTACGATTTCATACTTGGGAAACCGAAACTGGCTGCGTAACTTTGTCAGCAGGGCGGCGTTCAGATTGGGCTCGTTGTAGCCGCTGCGGTCACGGATTTCGTGAAGAACAATTTTTGTGGGCTCGGCCGCCTGCGCCGAAGGCAGGGGAGTAAACAAGCCGCAGAGGAAGGCAAGCATGATAAGGCTGGAAGCCAAAATCCGGGAAAAGCTGAACATCATTGATTCCCTTCTTTCGTTGAATTCTACGCGGTGTTTCTTGCCGTATTCAATTCGTCGGCGCGAGGGGAAAAACCTGCTGAAATCATTGACACGATGTACAGCCTCTGGTAGGATGAAACGTGTAGAAGAGTAGAAATAACGGACGTTTCATGGGAAGCAAGGCAGGATGGAAAAAAAGATTCAGCACTCCTGCGGGAGTGTTTCTTTTTTTGCCGGAATGACCCTGGAACGGCCGATGGCATGATAAACATCTCACCGTAAGAGCAAAGTAGAAAGGCAGGAATGCGAAAAATGTCGATTCAGCTGGCTATTATTGTTTTATACATCGCAGTATTATTTGGCATCAGTTTTTATGCGAAACGACTGGCATCCAACGGCAGCACCAATTTTTTGTTTGCCGGACGGAAACTCGGGGCAGGATTAGTCGCTGTCAATGTGGCCGGACTTGCCGTCGGCGCCGCATCCACGATTGGAGTTGCCGAGCAGGCCTTTTCCATTGGGATCGCCGCCGGTTGGTACAATGCAGCCTGGTCCGCCGGGGCGCTGGTCATGGGAATGGTTGCGGCGGCCCGCTATCGCGAAATGAACTGTACGACGGTTCCGGAGTTGTTTGAACGGTATTATGATAAGAAAAGCCGGATTATCGCCGTGCTGGGGCTGATCGTGATCCAGATGGTCATTACGTCCCTGCAATATTTAGCGGGTGGCGCCATCTTATCCTCGCTGCTGCCGGACATTTTTTCCTTCCAGGGCGGCATGATCGTCAGCGCAGTGGTATTTATCGGCGTTACTTTGATCGGCGGGCTCTGGTCCTCCGGTTTATCCAATATCGTCAGTCTGGTGCTGATCTATATCGGGGTATTAGCCGGAACCTTTGTGACGGTATCGCAACAGGGCGGAATTGGCGCCATTGCCGCCAAATTGCCGCAGACCACGGAGTGGTTTTCGCCGATCGGCGGAATTGGCCTGGCGACGGTGGTCGGATGGTTTGTCGTTATGATCACCCAGACGATTTCGGCCCAGGGGCCGGTGCAAATCGCCTGCGGCGCGCGGGACGGCAAAGCGGCCCGCAATGGCTATCTGTGGGGAGCCTTGCTTATATTTCCGATCGGCTTTTTGTGCGCATTGATGGGCATGGCCGCCAAGGTGGCGTATCCGGGTATCAAGGCGACGATGGCCTTGCCCCAGATTATCATGAGCCTGGACCCTCTGCTTTCTGGAACTACATTGGCCGCATTGTGGGCGGCGGACGTTTCCACGGCCTGCACATTGCTGTTGGGGGCGGGAACCTTGTTTTCCCAGGATATCTACAAACGGTTTATTGCGCCGGATATTTCGGAGAGTAAATATGTTGTGGTAAATCGGCTGGCGATTCTCGCCATCGGACTGGTTACGTTATGGTTGGCGTTCAATGCGGTCGGCATCCTGCGAACGATGTTGATTGGCTTGAGCCTGACAACGGCTTTTACTGTAGTTTTTTTGTTTACTGTTTTTACTCCGGGACTGTGCCGAAAAAACTCGGCTTTTTACACAACTATCGCCGGAATGGCCGCTTTGGCCGCCTGGCAGATGATTCCCGCCGTGCGGGTCTTTGCTCATCCTATATATATGGAATGGGCTGTCTGTTTGGCGACTTTTTTCCTGGTCGCGGTTCTGGATAATGAAAAAATACCGGCGTCGGCAGTGACGTCGAAGGCGGCAGCTTGATTCCTCTGCCGCACAAGGAGGTTTCTGAATGCTTCCGTTAACAAGCTTGGATGTCGGGCGTGCCGCACTGAAAATGGCGGTGACCGACAGCCGGACCGAAGAACAGTCTTTACGCCAGACATTGCTCGATCAGCAGCAAATTCAGGCGGTCGCCATCGACTTCGGCGGCGAATTTGTCCCGTCTGTAAAAAAAATCATTGAACGGGCGGTAGTGGCGGCGCAGCGACAGGGATTGGTTCCATCCAATCACGTTGGCGAAGGCGCGGTCGCCGGCGCCGTTCGAGCCGCATTGGGACAGATTTCCGCCCAGGCGGTGGGCCTTTCAGTTGGCGGCAAGATCGGGGTAGCCCGTCACGGCGAGCATCTTTGCGTGGCGATTTATCTGGGCATCGGTGTTTTGAATCTGAATGAAGTAGCGGTGGGCTTGGCCCACCGCTCTCTTCCCGAATAATATTCCGAATGAGGTTATTTTTTCCGTTTGGAGCGTACCGGCTCCGGAGTTTCCGGCGCCGGTTGCATTGTTTTTTGCCGACCAAACCACCAGAATGCCGCCAGACCAACGAGGATTACGACCAGACTGGTCAGTTGGGCGGATTTGAGGCCTAGGGCAAGCGTTCCGTAGTCGCCGCGCAGATATTCAAGAAAAAAACGGGCAATCGAGTATAATATGGCATATAAGGCGAAAATCTGTCCCTTGGCATGGGGAACGTAGCGGGCCAGAAGCAGCACCACAAAGATCAGGATATCGATCTGACCTTCCCATACTTCGGTTGGCCACAACGGTTGGACGCCAAACGTGGCATGGGCCAGTGTCCCGGGCGGGTACAGCAGGCCGAAAGAACCGCCGGTCGGGCTGCCGAAAGCATCGCCGTTCAGCAGGTTCGCCATCCGGCCGATGGATTGTCCCATGATGACGGCGGGCGCCGCTACAATATCGGCGAATTCCCAAGTGTCAATTCCGTGTTTTTTCGTATACAGATAACCGACAATGATTCCGGCGACAACGCCGCCCTGGATAGCCATTCCCCCCTGCCAAACGAAGGGGATTTCCAGCAGATGATCCTTATAGTAGGCCCAGTCGAAAAAAAACACATCCCAGAGCCGGGCGCCGACGATACCGGCCAGCCCGCAGTAAAGCCCCATGTCCGGGACATGCTCGTGCCAGCGGCCGTCCTGACGGGCCAGAAACCAGGCCGTGCCGGTCGCCAGAAAAATGCTCAGGCAGAGCACCAATCCGTACATGCGGACGGGAAAGTCACCGATGTGAAAAAGATATTGATGCATAAGGGTCCTCCTATTTTTTCACGAATGTGAGCAATTGCTTGACAACCTGTTCGACTTTCTGCCGGTCGGCGGCAAGGTTTGGCGTGTCTTCGCACAGGCAGTTGACCGCATTGTTTTCCAGCAAAAAAAAGCCGATTTTGTCGATGGAAGAACGCACGGCGGCGATTTGAACCAACAAATTGGCGCAAGGTTGATCTTCCGTCAACATTCGTTCAATACCGGCAATGTGGCCGCGGACGTTTTTGAGTCGGGCGAGGACTTCATTTTTCACGTCGGGATCTGTCATTTTTTTGGTCACCTCTCTTATAATCCCCCTGCGGGGGGTAGGGGTACATATAAATATTATACCGGGTCGGTAGGAATTTTGGCAAATGGAGGGAGTATCATGGGAGAAAAAAAATTCAGCTTTGGCTATGGCAACACGGCAATGGAATTGAGTTTGCCGGCAGAAAAGATCATTTATGAAATCGAGGGACGGCCGGCGACGGCGATTGAAGATGTGCCGGCGGCGGTGCGGACCGCTTTGCGCCAACCGATCGGGACGCCGCCGCTGCAAGAAGTGGTGAAGCCGGGGGAAACGGTGGCGATTATCGTCAGCGACATTACGCGGGCCTGGATCAAATCCAACCAATTTTTGCCGACGCTGTTGGATGAACTCAACGAAGCCGGGATTCCGGACCAGGACGTTTTCATCGTCATTGCGCTCGGCGCTCACCGCCCCCACACGGAAGAAGAAGATATCATGGTCTGCGGGGCGGGCGTATGCCACCGCGTCCGTGTATACCAGCACAATGCCCGGGACAAGGAGGGGCTGGTTTACAGCGGCAAGACCTCGCGCGGCGTGGAGGTCTGGAACAACAAACGGGTCATGGAAGCCGACCGCATCATTTTGACAGGCGGCATCGTCTATCATCTGATGGCTGGATTCGGCGCCGGCCGCAAGGCCGTAATGCCGGGAATCAGCGGGTATGACACGATTCAGGGCAATCATCGTTTCTGTCTCCATCCGGACGTGGGCGGCGGACTCAATCCCAATTGCATGTCCGGCAAAACCGAAGGCAACGATATGCATGAGGATCAGATGGAAATCGCCACGCTGGTCGATCCGGACTTCCTGCTGAATGTCGTATGCACGCCGGAAGGAAAGTATGCCGGGATTTTTGCCGGTCATTGGCAGAAAGCCTGGGAAGAGGGCTGCAAACTGGTTGAGAAAATTTACGGGATTCCCATCGAGCAGAAAGCGGATCTTGTGGTCGCTTCCGCCGGCGGGTTCCCCAAAGATATCAACCTCTACCAGGGCGCCAAAACTCTCGATAACGCCTACATGGCCACGAAATCGGGCGGAGTCGCGATTTGCTTCCTGGAATGCCGGGACATCATGGAGCCGGCGGAGTTCAGCAACTGGTTCAAGTATCCGGATGCGCTGAGTTTTGAAAACGCGTTGCGGGCGGCATTTACCGTTCCCGGTTTCATTGCTTTCAAATGTATTTCCATTGCCCAGGATATTTCGATGATTGTGGTGACCAAGCCGGAAAATGCGGAGTTCATTCGTAAAACAGGCATGATTCCGGCGAGTTCCGCTGAAGAAGCGATGCGGATCGCCCGGGAAAAAATCGGCCGCGACGACTTCACCATCGCGGTGATGAGCCATGCGGCCAATACGGTGCCGATTCTAAAAGCCTAAGAATACGGGATTAGACAATCAGTTTCGGTTGGAAGTTCAGGGCGTCGCAGGCCACCAGGTGGCAGGCGGCGCCTTTAAGTTGTCCCTGTGGCGCCATATGGGCCCCATCGCCATGGATGTGGCCGAATATGCAATACTCGACGGCGAATTCCTCGAGCAATTCCGTGAAGCCGTTGTCGCATTCCTCCATGTATATGGGCGGATAGTGCAACATGACCATGAGCCGCTCACAGCCGCTGGCGCGGGCTGCGGCCAGGGAAATGCGGAGTCGGGACACCTCCCGCTGGTAGATCGGTTCGTCGGTTGGCTGAAAATAGGGATCGCACGGAGTGAGCCAGCCGCGGCTGCCGCAAATGCCCCAACCCTCCGCCACGTAAAAATTATTGTGCAGGAAAAACAAAGTGTCTGGTGCTTCTTGCGTCATCTTTCCCAAGGTTCCCCACCAGTAATCATGGTTTCCACGGATTAGAATTTTCCGCCCCGGCAGGGCGGCGATGGCGGTAAGGTCGACGAGGGCATCCCGCCACTTCATGGCCCAGGAGGTATCACCGGCAATCAGCACGGTGTCTTCGGGCTTAATGGCGGCGAGCCAGGCGGACTGGACTTTATCCCAATGGTTTTCCCAGGCCGGGCTGAACCGGTCCATTGGCTTTGCCGGCGGATTGCCGGATAAATGAAGATCGGCGAGCGCAAAAATCGACATAGAATCTCCTAACAGAAATCTATTTCCAGGCAATGAACTCCTTTATGATACATTATTTTTTCCCGGGATTACCTAAAAATCCTGCAAAAAGTCGTAAAACTAGCAGGGAAAAGACAAATGGACACGGAATAAATACATGTTGTAATGGGAGAAGACAAATGACTTCCCGGGATACCATTGCGTTGAAATGGGATCCCGTTGCGTACGAGGACGACAGCTCCTTCAATTGGCAGAAAGATTGGTGATGTCGGGACATGCTGAAATTGGCGGTAATAGCGGACGACTTGACCGGGGCGAATGACGCCGGCGTGCAGTTTGCCAAACAGGGCCTGACGGTGCAGGTATTCCTGAATGATTTGCTGGCGAAAGACCTTGATCTTTTGCCGGAGGTTATGGTTCTCGATACGGACAGCCGTGCGGCGTCGCCGGCGGAGGCGTTTGCAAGGGTGCGGGCGACGGGCGGGTTGGTCCGAAAAATGGCGGCAAATCCGCCCATGACCTTCAAGAAAATTGATTCCACGCTGCGGGGCAATATCGGGCCGGAAATCGATGCGGCAATGGCGGAATACGATTTGGCGTGGGCGGCGGTCGCGCCGGCGTTTCCTGCCAACGGGCGGATTACGGTTGGCGGCTGGCATTTGTTGCACCAGACGCCGATCGCCGAAAGCGAGATTGCCCGGGATCCCAAGACGCCCGTTCATGAGTCCGTGGCGCCGAAGTTGTTGTCGACGCAGTCCTCGCACCCGGTAGCCCATGTGGATCTGGCCGACGTGAGTCGGGGCAGTTCCGCAATTATCCGGCGAATTGCCGAGTTGCGCCAAAAAGGAATTCGTATTATTTCGTTCGATGCCTCAACGACGACGCATTTGCAGGCCATCGCAACCGCCATCGCCGCATGGCAGGAAGCGGCGCTTTGGGTCGGGTCCGCCGGCTTGGCCGAAATGGTTCCGGCCGTCATGGGCTGGTCGAAACCATACCGGATGAGCACGACTGAGACAACGGGACCGGTTCTGGTCGTAGCTGGCAGCGTCAGTCCCGTCACCGCCCGGCAAATGAACCAATTCCTGGCCGGCGACAATGTCCGCTTGGTTTCGCTGCGGGCTGATTGGCTGCTTGCCGATGAAAAATCAGAAAGTTCCCGTTGCATTAATGAAGCGAAAAACGGGTTGACGCAGGGGCGGGATGTGCTTGTTGCTTCGGCGGTGGATGCGGATGCCGTGGCCAATGCCCGGGTGCAGGGGGAGAAACAGGGCTTGGACAGCCGGGGAGTCAGTGAAAGAGTGGCCGACGCCATGGGGAAGATTGCGCGGGACTTAACTACCTTGCCGCTGGCGGGCATATTCCTTACCGGCGGCGATACGGCGGTTTCCGTTTGCCGTGCCCTGGGCGTCGGCTCGATTGATATTTTGGCGGAAGTATTGCCGGGGATCCCGCTGGGTCAACTGGTCGGCGGCTGTTGCCCGGGACTCCGGGTCGTGACGAAAGCCGGGGCGTTCGGCGGCGACAACGCGATCGTGGAATCGGTAAAAGCATTGCGGGGAAAAGGGGAATGAGCAAAATGAAACCGTTGTTGGGGATTACGATGGGGGACGCTACGGGATGCGGTCCCGAAATCATTGTGAAATCGTTGGGCGAAGCTTCTTTTTATGACCGTAGCCGGCCGGTAGTCATCGGTGATGCCAAAATCATGGAACGGGCCGTTAAAATTGTCGGCGGTGCGGCAAAAATCCGTAAAGTCACGACTGTCGGCGAAGCGGGGAACACTTTCGGCGTGATTGACGTGTTGGATATGGACAATCTGCCGGCGGATCTGCCGTTCGCTACGATTGACGCCCGGGCGGGAAAAGCCGCCTACGAGTACGTGGCCAAAGGCGTGGAGCTGGCCATGAAAAATGAAATCGACGCGATCGTTACCGCGCCGCTGAACAAGGAAGCCTTGAATCTCGGCGGCTATCATTACGCGGGCCATACGGAGATCCTCGGCGCGCTGTCCGAAACGAAAGATTATGCCATGATGCTGGTCGGCGGGCCATTGCGGGTCATCCATGTCAGTACGCACGTATCGCTGCGGGAAGCCTGCAATCGGACAAAAAAAGCGCGGGTGTTAAAAGTGATCGAGCTGGCCGATGAATCCTGCAAACTGTTGGGCTTGGCCGAACCCCGGGTGGCGGTGGCGGGTCTGAACCCGCACGCCGGAGAAGGTGGACTGTTCGGTACCGAAGAGATCGAAGAGATCATGCCGGCCATTACCGAAGCCAGGGCCAAGGGGATCAACGTATCCGGCCCCATCGCTCCGGATACGGTTTTCTATCGGGCCGCGCTGAAGGGGCATTTCGATATTGTGGTCTGCATGTATCATGATCAGGGGCATATTCCGATGAAGGTGCTTAGCTTCGAAACCGGCGTGAATGTGACAGTCGGGCTGCCGTTTATCCGGACGTCGGTCGATCATGGAACCGCTTTCGGCAAGGCCGGGAAAGGAACGGCCGACCACCGCAGCCTGAACGAGTCGATTATATTGGGCGCCAAAATGGCGGAAACCCGCCGCAAAAAAATACTGCAACAAGGGGTGTGAACCATGTCCAATCGAAGAATTTCCCTGCCTTATGGCAAAGAAACCATCGAAGTCTCCGTGCCGGAAAATCAGCTGATCGGCGTGTATTCCCCCCAAGACATCCCGCCGGTCGCCGACATCCGGGCGGAAGTCCGCCGGGCGCTGGCCAATCCGATCGCGTCGCCGTCCTTGCGGGAACTGGTGCGAGGCAAAAAGAACGTGGTATTCGTCGCCGATGACAACACGCGGCTGACGCCCACCGACCAACTGATCCCCATCTTGCTGGATGAATGCAACGCCGCCGGAGTGGCCGACGATCAGATCACCGTGATCATCGCTTTGGGAACGCACCGATTTATGACCGAGGCCGAGATTCTCGCCAAATTCGGCGAAGAGACGGTGCGGCGAGTTAGGATCAAAAACCACCCCTATAAGGAGTTGGCGGCGTTGGTGGATCTCGGCGTCACGGACAACGGCGGGCGGATTCTCATTAACAAAGACGTTGTGGAAGCCGACTTCAAAATCGGGATCGGCAGCATCGTACCGCACCATATTCCCGGCTACGCCGGCGGGGCCAAAATCGTTCAGCCCGGTGTTTCCGGCGAGGAAACCACTGCCTACACCCATTTGCTGTCGGTGCGGGCGCCGCGGTCTTATCTCGGTGTGCTGGAAAACCCGGTCCGGGCCGATTTGGACAGCATGGCTCGCAAAGTTGGCCTGAATACCATTCTGAATACGGTACTCAACCGCCACGGGCAAGTGGTCGAGGCTTTCTTCGGCGATGTGGAGCAGGCTTTCCGGGTTGGCGTGAAACGAGCCGCCCAGGTTTATGAGGTAGCGATTCCCGAAGAAGCGGACATCGTCTTGTCCAGTTCGCATCCGTGCGACATCGAATTCTGGCAGGCGCACAAGACCCTGTATCCATCGGATCTGGCCGTCAAGGCCGGGGGCATTGTCATCATTGTGACCCCCTGCTATGAAGGCGTGGCCAAAACCCATTGCGACATTCTGGATGTGACGCCGCATTCCTCGGAACACATCCGTAACATGGTATCGGCCAAGCAACTCCATGATGAAGTGGCCGCCGCCCTGGCGATCGCCTGGGCCCAAGTAAAGGAACGGGAAACGGTTTTCATCGTATCGGCTGGAATATGCGCCGAAGAAGCAACCAAGCTTGGCTTCCGGCATTTCGTTTCGGCGCAGGCGGCGTTGGAGGCTGCCGTAGCCGAAAAGGGGCTGCAGGCCAGGATTACGGTTCTCACCCATGCGCCGGACATGTTGCCGGTAATCCGGAAATAGGGAGGAGCGTGAAAGCCAGAGACAAATCAACGATCTGGATTCCGAGGGGAAACAACGACACAAGAGTGAGGAGGGTATTTTGAGGATGAAAAAATGGTTGGTAGTGGCTTTGTGTATGGCTCTGATTGTGGCGCTGGCCGGCTGTGGCGGCGACAAGAAAGCGGCGGCCCCGAAAACGGACGCGCCCAAGGCGAAAGTGTTGCGCGTCGGCCATACGCTAACCGATGATTCCCATTATGGCGTGGGTCTGAAAAAGTTCGCCGAATTGGTGAAGGCGAAATCCAAAGGATCGCTTGACGTGCAAGTATTTGGCAATTCCAAACTGGGAAATGAACGGGACCTGATCGAAGGCGTTTCGTTGGGAACCGTGGAAATGGCGCTGTCCTCGACTGGACCTCTGCCCAGTTTTTCGAAAAAATTCATGGTGTTCGACCTGCCGTTCATCGTGCAGGACCGGGAGAAATTCTATCCGATCCTGGATGGAAAAGTCGGCCAGGATATGCTGGACTCTTTGGGTTCCAAAGGGATCAAAGGGCTGGTCTTCTTTGAAAACGGCTTCCGGCACATGACAAATTCCAAACGCCCCATCAACAAACCGGAAGATATGGCCGGCCTGAAGATGCGCTTGATGGAAAATCCGGTCCATATGGAAACCTTCAAAGTGTTGGGCGCCAACCCGTCGCCTATGCCGTTCGGCGAACTGTTCACCGCCATGCAGCAGAAAACGATGGATGGGCAGGAAAACCCGCTGTTAATCATCAAAACCAGCAAATTCTATGAAGTGCAGAAATATTTGGCGCTGACCGGCCATTTCTATTCGCCGGCCGTTCTGATGATCAGCGACAAGCTATTCAAGAGCCTGTCGCCGGAACAACAAACGGCATTGCTGGATGCGGCCAAGGAAGCCCGGACTTTCGAACGCAACTTCATTATCGAAAGCGAAAAGAAACTGGTCGACGAGTTGAAAGCGGCGAAAATGGAAGTGACGACACCGGACAAAGCGTTGTTCCAGAAAGCCACTGAATCCGTCTACAAAAAATTCGAGGCCGAAATCGGCAAAGACCTGATCGAGCAGGTGCGCGGCACCAAAAAATAATTCGTCGTTGTCGCGGCGCAGGCGACAGCAGTAGCTTTGCCTGCGCCGGCATTTTGCAATTCGGGAGGGGATCGTCTTGCCGCGTTGGCTCGATCATATTGAGGAATACATATTGCTGGTTTTGTTTCCCCTGATGGTTATCGTTGTATTTGTGGCGACTTGTGTTCGCTATTTGACAGTCATGTCGCTGCCCTGGGCGGAAGAAGTGGCCCGCTACTCGATGGTTTGGATCGCTTATGTTGGCGCCAGCCTGGGGATCAAGCGCAATGCCCACTTGGGAGTGGAAGCCGTCTTGTTGCTTTTGCCCCAGGGCTTACGCAAGTATTTCGATGTTCTTCGCTATCTTATTATCATTTTATTCAACATTCTAATCGCCTACTATACGTTTCAGATCATCCAGTCGCAGATTTCCACCGAGCAGGTCAGCCCTTCCCTGCGAATCCCCATGTGGTTCGCCTATGGCGCCATTCCGGTCGGTTCGGTGTTGATGGCCTGGCGCTGTTGCCAGATGATGGCGAGGGTCGGTCAACCGGCATCCGGCGCAGTGAAGAAGGAGGGGTGAGACGGTGGGGATGGAAGCCATATTGTTTGGAGTTTTCGTCATATTATTGCTTGTTAATGTGCCGATTGGCGTTGCCCTCGGTCTTTCCGGAATCGCCGCGCTGCTGTTCGGCGATATGCCGACGCCGCCATTGGTAGTGGCCCAACGAATGTTTACCGCTGTGGACTCGTTCCCGTTCATGGCCATTCCCTTCTTTATGATCGCCGGCGGCTTTATGGAAACCGGCGGGATGTCCCGGCGACTCGTCGAATTCGCCAAATCTTTGGTGGGGACGATTCCCGGCGGGTTGGGAATTATCACCGTGATTGCCTCGGCTTTTTTCGCCGCGCTGTCCGGCTCGAATCCGGCCACGGTGGCAGCGATTGGCTCCATCATGATTCCGGCGATGGTGAAGGCTGGCTATCCTTTGGATGTGGCGGCCGCCATGGCGGCTGCGGCGGGAACGTTGGGCGTCATTATTCCGCCCAGTATTCCGATGGTTACGTATGGGGTGGTCACGAACACCTCGATCGGTGATTTGTTTGTGGCCGGCTTTGTGCCAGGTGTGTTGATTGCGACAGCTTTGATCAGCATTGTTTTATGGCTGGCAAAAAAATATAACCTGAAGGGTGGGGAACCGACTTCCCTGAAAAAAATACTGACAACCGGAAAAGACGCCCTATTGGCCCTGTTTATGCCGATCATCATTCTCGGCGGCATTTATGGCGGAATATTTACACCGACAGAAGCCGCTGCCGTAGCCACGGTATATGCCTTTATCGTCGGAATGTTTGTGTTCCGGGAAATCAGTCTGGCCGACTTGCGCGGCATCGTCATGAAAGCGGCGGTGAGTTCGGCGGTAGTTATGTTTGTCATTGCGACGTCCTCTTCCTTCTCCTGGTTGCTTACTTCGATGCAAATTCCGGAAAAAGTGGCCAGTGGCATGTTGGAAATTTCCCAAAATCCGACCGTGATCCTATTGCTGTTGAATATTATTCTGCTATTTCTGGGAACTTTTTTGGAAACCCAGGCGATCATTTTGCTGGTAACGCCGATCATTTTTCCGTTGGCGATGAATCTCGGCGTGGATCCGTTGGTGTTGGGCATCGTGATGGTCGTTAATACCTCTGTGGGGATGATTACGCCGCCGATGGCGGTCAACCTGTTTGTCGCCTGCACCTTGTCCGGGTTATCCATCGAAAAAATATCCAAGCGGATTCTACCGTTCCTGTTTGCGGAAATTGCGATTCTACTGGTGATCACCAACATTCCCATAGTGTCGCTGGCGTTGGTGAAGCTTCTGAAATAGGCTGCGCGAGGGGAAGCTGATGCGAAAATTTCTGCATTTCTTTCATGCAATGAGTTTCGCGATTCTCGGTATCAGTGCTTTTCTATTGCATTTTTCCGTTTTGCGGGGACCGTTGTCGGCTTATCGTCTGGCGTTACGACAAGTCCACACCGTGACCGGCGAGCTTTTCGTCGTTCTGTCCGTAAGTTACGGCGCATTCTTGCTTCTCCGGCGGTCTCGGGGTTGGCCGCGAAAGAAATATCGCCGTTATGTCTGCCTTGCCTTTGGCGCGATGGGACTTGGAGCGCTTAGCGGCTGGATTCTCCTGCAAAAAGGAGTTTGGGGTCCGGTCGTGACAACCTGGGCATTTGAAATGCACCGCTGGATGGCATATTTAGCCGTTCCGGCGGTGCTTTGGCATATCTGGGCGACTTGGCCGGCCGCAGCGCCAAAAAGCGTTTCCCATACACGGCGGCGATTTTTTGCCTGGGCGGCCGCCGGGGTGTCCGGCATATGGACAACCTTACTGCTCAGCCAGTTGTTTTTCCGGAATCGGCCGCAAAACATCCGGGACAACAGCAACTGCGACATTTTCTTTCCGCCGCCGGAGCCGGCCCGGGAATCGTTGTTGCCAATCGGCGGCGGGATGAAAGGCAAGTTTGGGGAATACAGCGTGGTGAATTTTTTACCTTGTTTGCATCAGGATACCTGGCGATTCACAATGGACGGCCTGGTTCAGCGGCCCGTGAGTTTCCGGTGGGAAGACTTCGTGCGGTTGCCGCGCAAGGTCCAGGTCAGTGATTTTCATTGCGTGGAGGGATGGTCTGTATTCAATATTACCTATGAGGGGCTGAAGGTTTCGGATTTGTTGGCGGTCACCGGCGTGCGTCCGGAAGCGCGCTATGTGAAATTTTACTCGGCGGACGGGCAATATGCGGATGCCTTGACGCTGGAACAGGCAAACCTGCCGGATGTCATGATCGTCCTGTTGATGGACGGCCGGCCGATCCCCCGGGTTCTGGGCGGACCGGCGCGATTGATCGTGCCGACGATGTATGCGTATAAAGCCGTCAAGTGGGTGAACCGCATTGAACTCATCGACCAGCCATATTTGGGTTACTGGGAATATCATGGATTTGAGACAGACGCCTGGGTCGGAATTTATTAAACGTAAAAGGAGAGGTGATTCCGCCATGACACGCGCCAAAGTTTCCATTCCCTATCTGTTCGAAAAAAAAGCCAAAAAAGAACCCATTACGATGCTGACCTGTTATGATTACCCGATGGCCTTGCTGGAAGAAAAAGCGGAGATTGACATCATACTCTGCGGCGATTCTCTGGGGATGACCGTATATGGGTACAATGGCACGCTGCCGGTTACGATGGACATGATGGTTGTCCATGCGGCCGCTGTGACCCGGGGGGCGCCGACCGCATTTGTCATCGGCGACATGCCTTTCCTGTCCTACCAAGTCTCCAAGGAGGAAGCGGTCAGAAATGCCGGACGGTTCATGCAGGAAGCCGGAACTGACGCCATCAAGCTCGAAGGCGGCACAGTCATGGCGGAAACGGTGCGCGCCATTGTCAACGCCGGAATCCCGGTGATGGGACATATCGGCCTGACTCCCCAGTCGATTTCATCTTTGGGTGGTTTCAAGGCCCAGGGGCGGAACGCGGAGTCGGCATTCCGCCTGATCGAGGATGCGGAAGCCTTGGAAGCGGCCGGCGCTTTTTCGATTCTGCTGGAAGCGATTCCGCCGGAGATTTCCCGCATCATAACGGAAAAAGCCAGAATCCCGATTATTTCCATCGGCGCCGGGCTTCCCTGTGATGGCCAATTGTTGATTGTTCATGACATGTTGGGTTTCTTTGATCGTTTCACTCCTAAATTCGTCAAGAAATACGCCGATCTGAACGGGGCGATTTCTCAGGCCATGCAACAGTACAAGGAAGAAGTGCGGCAACAGATCTTCCCCGGCAAAGAACACACTTACGGAATGCCGGCCGAGGAAATGGAAAAATTGTTAAAAATGCTAAAGTAACCGGCAAAACCGCCGGATATGGAAAAAGAGCGGGAATTCGCCGAACCGACGGATTCCCGCTCTTGTCTGTGTAAAGGAAAACTGTTTGGTTGGCGCCCGGTTAGGCGCGGATTTCAAAAACTTTTGTCAAACGCGTCAACTCGAATAAGTCCTTTACCAGGCCTTTCATGCCTTTGATAATCACGCTGCCGCCATTTTGCAGGGCCCGCTTTTGGATGGCCACCAGGGTTCCCAATCCGGAGCTGTCAATATAATCGACATTTCCCAAGTCGATGATGAAGGTCTTGTGTCCGCTGTCAATATAGCCGATCAGGCTTTCCCTGATTTGAGCCGCTTCTTCCACGTAGATACTGCCGGCAAGGGTTACCAGAACATCTGTATCCGTGACAGTGATCTCCTGAATCATGGAACAACCCCCTTTAATTTCGTTATTATCAGCCATTCGGACGATATTACAGGTTATTGCTTTACTATGGATTATTTCATTCATTCGCGATTAGTTTGGAATTTCCTGCTATCTACCATGAAAAAATGAAAAAATGAATCAAGTTGCGGAGGAAGGCCCATCGCCATCGACCGAAATTCTTTCCGCAATTTTATTTTTCAGTGCCAAGTGACGATAGTATAATATAGGCATGAGTAAATTGGCTGGAATTTCGTGAACGGAAGGTGTTCCATGCGGAAAGCAATAAAAGAATCGTCGATGCAAGCGTCGGAAATGAAAAACTGCAATGCTTCCGAGATGGCGCTGGCGCTGGGAGTGGTGGCGGAAAAAGCAGCCGGGCCGATTTTTTCGTTGGACCGCCAGTACCGGTACACTGGTTTTAATATGGCGCATGCCCGGATGATGAAGCAATTGTATGACGTCGACATCGAACTCGGCCACAGCCTGCATGAATACATGCTGGTGCCGGCAGATTGGCAGACCGCCAAGAAAAATTTGGATCGGGCCTTGCTGGGAGAAGCCTTTCTGGAAACCGCCTATTCCGGCAGCGACGATCGGCGGCGGCGGTATTTGGCCGTTGTCCATAATCCGATTCATGACGGGGATGACAGGGTTGTCGGGGTATCCTTGTTCGTACAGGACATCACGGACCGCCGGCAGATCCAGGAAGCGGAGTTGCGCAAGAGTGAG
>CAZRQI010000011.1:0-5558 GCA_964602025.1 uncultured Veillonellaceae bacterium | reverse complement strand
CAACGGTTCCGTACGGTTGCGGAATTTACCTATGACTGGCAATATTGGTTGCTGCCCGACGGCAGTCTGGAATATGTGTCGCCTTCCTGCGAGCAGATTTCCGGTTATGCCGCAGCGGAATTTCGGCAAAATCCGCAAATGCTGCTGAATATTATCCATCCGGAAGACCGGGAGCTGCTGGAACAACATTTTTTGGCGGCGCAGCGGGAGACGGAAGACCAGTGGGAGGAGCGGGATGTCCGGATCATCGCCCGGTCGGGGGAGGTTCGCTGGATCAGCCACGCCTGTCGTCCCGTCTATGATTCCACGGGCGAGTATCTGGGCCGGCGGGCCAGTCTGCGCGACATCACCCACCGTAAGATTCGGGAACAGGAACTGCGCACCTTGCAGCTGGCGGTGGACAACGTCGCCGCATCCATTATCATCACCAACCGTGAGGGCAATATCGAATATGTGAACGCTAAATTCACGGAAATCACCGGCTATTCGTTTGCGGAATGCGTGGGAAGGAATCCGCGGTTTCTCAAAGACCCGGACAAACCCTCCGCGGCGTATCGGGAATTGTGGGATGCGATTACGGTCGGAAAATCTTGGCGGGGAATCGTCAAGAACGTAAAGAAGGACGGTTCTTTCTATTGGGAATCGGCGATTATTTCGCCGGTTCAAGATGAAACAGGCGAGATCATCCGCTATGTTGCCGTGAAAGAAGATATCACCGATCGCCTGAAGGCGGAACAAGAGTTAAGGGAAAGGGAAGAGCGCTTCCGGCGCCTGGTGCAAAAGACGCCGCTGGCCATGGCCCTGGTAAACCCGGCGGGAGATGTCGGTTATATCAATGAACGGTTTACGGATACCTTCGGGTATACGCGGGAAGACCTGCCGAATATCGAACACTGGTGGCGCAAAGCCTATCCCAATGAAAAATACCGGCAGATTGTCCGGTCAAAATGGGAAGAGGCAGCCGCTCGATCCACGCAAACCGGCAAGGATATTGAAGTCGGCGAGTACAAGATCACCTGCAAAAGCGGCGAAGAACGGATTGTCGAGACGTCGGGAATCCTTATCGGGGAAGATATGCTGGCGGCATTCAACGATGTCACGGAACGACGCCGTCAGGAACGATTGCTGCGCGCATCGTATGAACGGAAAAAGAAAAATGATTTGTTGAACGAGCTGATTCTTGAAAAACTGCCATCCAAGCAGACCTTAAAGGCGAGTGCCCGGATGCTGGGGATGCGGGTCATCGAGCCGTTTGTCTGCTATGTAGTCATGATTGACTCCTATCGGGGAGCGCCATGGAAAGCCTGGACCGATCGGCGCGACGAAGTGCAGAACCTCCTCGACAATCTCGTCGACGAGCTTTCGGATGAGGCTTGCGTTAGCTGGGAAAGCGCCGAAGGAATCGGGATTCTGCATTTCGACGAAATGGAACTGCTGATGGACAAAAATGCCCAATTGCAACAAGCCGAGAAACTGCGGAATGTGGTCGAACGTTTTTCGCCGGAACTTTCGGTTTCCATCGGTATCGCCGAGCGGGCGGCCACACTGACGGACATCGGCGGACGCTACCGGCAGGCGGGGTTGGCCGCCACAACCGGCCGACGGATCTGGCCCGATGGGGGACGGTACCATTATCTGGACATGGGGATATTTCAACTGCTGCCCTATCTGAAAAATCAGCAGCAGGTGGACGCTTATATTGGGCGAACTCTGGGTAAACTGTTGCATTATGACAAAAAGAAGCGGGAAGAGTACCTGGAAACCCTGGAGTCGGTCATTGCCAGCAACAACCTGAAGGAAAGCGCCGGTCAACTGGCCGTGCATTACAAGACATTGATGTTCCGCAAGCAACGGCTGGAAGAGATTCTGGGAATTTCGCTGGACGAATTTTCTTCGCGAATGGCGGTTGCGACGGCGGTCCATCTGATGAAACTTCGGGAAGAAAATAAGGACTGACCGCACATAAAAACAAATTTGACTCTCTTTTTATCTTTTTATCTCTGAATGATAAAAAGAGAGTCTTTTTTTATCATTATTTTGGGAAACGTTTCGAATAGTCAGGAAAGGCAATGGCTTATACAATAAAACCATAAGGAAGCGCACACATTGAAGGACAATTTGTCAGCCGCTATCCTTGGTGACCAAAAAGAACGGCAAGGTTCCGATTTCGATTCATGAGGTGCGGTGCGGATGAAAAGGGAGTCATATGAGATTTGGCGGCATGAAGAAAGTCAGACATGGAAAGTATTTACGAATTTAACGCAGGAGCTTCGCCAAGCGTTGGCAAGCACCGGTTGGAGTCCAGTGGTTCAGTATAAGGAGGATGATTACGACGGGCCAGGGATGTGCCCGGAAGAGCTCCTGCGGCGACTCAGCCGGGACGGGGTGAAGTAGTAGAAGTCGAAGACAATTGCGACAGAGGCGACGCGACAAAAAGAGAAATTATTTAAGGAGTGAACGAAATGCGTGTCGGCATGAAAATAGGCATGGGCTTTTTAGTGGTCATATTGGTACTGGCGGTGATGGGCGGAACCTCGTTTTATTCCGCCAGTAACATCGCGGATCAAGTCGGCGGAGTCCAACGGGCCACTCAGCGGATGGAACTGGCGAGCGCCGTGGACAAGGCCTTCACGGAAGGGGTGCTGGCGGCCCGCGGTTACATGGTGTATGGCCGGGACAACTTTGCCAAGCAATTCGGCGACAAGATGGACGATGGAATCAAAGAGGCCACAGCGCTGCTGCAGGTAGCCCGGCCCGAGAAAAAGGCGGAAGTCGAAAAACTGATTGCCAACATCAAACAATACAAAGCGGATGTTCAGAATAAGCTGTTCCCGGTCGTCAAGCAGGCGATTCAGGAAAAACAAAGTGCAAACGTAAATGCGGCGAAGCTCAATGCGTTGGAAGATCAGTTTACGCAAATCGGTACGACGTTGGTGCCGATCTCGGAAGCGATCAATAAAGCGACAGCGGCGCAAGTGGCGGAAAACCGCAAAGTCATCGATGAACGGAATGTCCAATCAAGCGCTACGGTCGGTACGGTCAAGACCACGACGATCATTCTCAGCATCATCGCGTTGCTGCTGGTTATCGGGATCAGTTTCTTCCTCACCCGGATGATCACCAAGCCGCTGGCCACCGTGAGCGCCCGACTGGACGACATGGCCGCCGGGAATTTTGACAAGGACATTGCCGAAGCGTATCTGGTCCGCAAAGACGAGTTCGGCGATATGGGGCGCAGCTTCGACCGGATGTTGAAGAGCATTCGCCAGTTGATCGGCCAGGTATCGCAAAGCGCGGAACAGTTGGCGGCCTCCTCGGAAGAACTGACCGCCAGCGCCGAGCAGTCGGCCCAGGCGTCCAACCAGGTGGCGGCATCCGTGACCGAAATGGCGCATGGCGCCGAGAAACAGGTAGCGGCGGTCAATGATACTTCGGCGATCGTCGAGGAGATCTCGGCGACGATGGAACAGTTGGCTGCGACAGCCCAGGAAATGGCCGGCAAGGCCGGCGCCACCGCCACAGCGACGGTGGCAGGGCAAGGGGCGGTCGACCAGGCGATCAATCAGATGAAAAATATCGGCGGCGAAGCGCAAAAAGCCCAGGGCGCAGCCGGCGACCTGGAAGCCGGTTCGCGGCAGATCGAAGTCATCGTCGGGTTGATCTCCAGTATTGCCGGGCAGACGAATCTGCTGGCGCTGAATGCGGCCATCGAAGCAGCCAGGGCCGGTGAGCAGGGACGCGGTTTCGCGGTGGTGGCCGAGGAGGTCCGCAAACTGGCCGAGCAGTCCGAACAGGCCGCGCGACAAATCAAAGAGTTGATCGGGACCAACGACACCAATATCCGCAATGTTGTGGGAGTGATCGGCAACACGATTCAGGAGATCGATCAGGGCGTCGCGCTGGTTGGACAGGCCGGCGCCGGATTCGGTGAAATTCGGACGCTGGTCGATTCGGTAACCCGGCAGGTCGGCGAAATTTCGAAGGCATTGGGCGAAATTGCCATCGGCAGTCAACGGATCGTGGAGTCCATGAAATCGGTCGAAACCGTCAGCCGCAATGCCGCCGCCGAAGCACAGAACGTATCGGCCGCTACCGAAGAACAATCGGCGTCGACGGAAGAAATCGCTTCCGCCAGTCAGGCGCTGGCGAAGCTGGCCGGGGAATTGCAGACCGCGATGGGCAAATTCCGGATTTAATCCTGGTTCGTTTTGACTGGAAGAGGTCATGAACAACAGGCAAGGCCGTCAGTCAAAGGACGGCCTTGTCTGCGAAGGTTAGCCGGCGGCGCTGAACCCATGAGACGGCGCGACATGGAGGGGTGACACAATGTTGGAGGGCATGTCCGAACCGAAGCAGCAAATTGGCCGGGAACCAGAATTGCTGCGGCGGTTGCAGAAATTGTCGGGCAAGTTGCTGCGACAGACGAATAAGGAGCTTTTGTTGCCGGAGATCCTCAATCAGGCGACGCAGTTCATGGGCGCCGCCAATGGCGGCATCTCCCTGCGGGATGAGCAGGACCCGGAATGGACGGTTTTGCTCTATGGCGTGGGTTCCCAGGCGCCGCGCATCGGCTTTCGTCTGCCGGTAACGGATGGATTGCTCGGCGAGGTATGGCGGACCGGTCAAGTCCAAGTCGTCGAGGATTACCGGGTCTGGTCCCGCCGGATCGCCGATTCGCTGTTGGACCGCATGACGACCATCATCATGGCGCCGCTGCGGGTGGCGGGAAAAATTGTCGGTGTAATCCAGCTTTCCTGGAACGACACGGTATTCCCGCTAAAAGGGGAAAGTTTGGCGGCGTTTGACCAATTTGCCGCCTTTGCGTCCATTGCGCTGGAGAATGCAACCTTGTTTCAGCAGGCCCGGACGGAATTGCGGGAACGCACACAGGCCGAGGAAGCGTTGAAACGGGAACAGGCCTTCCTGCGGGCGGTGATGGATAGTGTGCCCGGAATGCTGTACCTGTATGACGGCGACGGGAAACTGATTCGTTGGAACAAACGGCATGAAACGATGACCGGCTATTCCGCCACTGAAATCAAGGGAATGCATCTGATGGACTGGTTCAAGGGAGACCCGACGGTGCAGGGCGCAGTCGTCAAGGAAGCCGCCAAGGCGATGCAGGGCAAGGCGACGGAATTCCGAGTAGACCTGCGGCGCAGGGACGGATCGCCGCTGACGATGTTTTTCACGGCGGTTGGACTGACCATCGACGATCAGCCGTACATCACCGGCGTCGGGATTGATATTACCCGACTGACAGAGACGGAAAACGCCCTGAAGGACGCCAATGAGACGCTCGAGCGAAGAGTGGAGGAACGGACGCAGGAACTGAATGCGCTGAATCAGGAACTAACCGCCATGAATGAAGAAATGACCGCGATGAATGAATCTTTGCTGCATGCGAACGATCGGTTGCAAAAGGAAGTGGCGGAACGGCAGCGGGCCGAGACGGATCTGAAGGAAGCGTTGGAAACCCAGAAAAATATGCAGGAGTACTTCATTTAATGGACGAATTTTGGACAGTCATGGAACAATACAGGGATCCATAAAGCGGG
>CAZRQI010000010.1:0-27303 GCA_964602025.1 uncultured Veillonellaceae bacterium | reverse complement strand
GCAACCTGCGGTTTACAAAACCGCTGCTCTGCCGTTGAGCTACGCCAGCAAACACATGATACTTCTTTAGTGACAAAGAGAATTATACAGCAGGCCTTTCGTTATGTCAATGCCCAAAGAAGTAGAAATAGGAAAAAAGCGCCAAAACAATCCGGTAGTAGGCAAAAGAGGCCAGTGTCGATTTGTGCAGAAAGCGTAAAAACCAGATTACTGAGAAATATGCCACGATAAAAGAAACCACAAACCCGATGACAATCATTTGGAAATCCGCGGCGGATAAGCGCGACCAGCTTTTGGCCAGGTCATAAACACAAGCCATGGTCATGAGCGGCAAGGCAATGATGAAAGAAAAGTCCGCCGCTGTTTTGCGGTCCAGACCAAAAAACAGGCCACCGGAAATCGTGGACCCGGATCGCGAAAATCCCGGCCAAAGGGATAATATCTGAAACAAACCGACAATCAGTGCCTGCTTGATCGTCATTTGCTCAACATCGGTTGTTTCCGGTTTTCTACCGCACTTTTCAGCCGCCAGCATCAGGATTGCACCCAAAACCAACCCGATGATCACCGTGAAGGAAGAAAACAAATGGCGTTTAATGAAACCGTGAGCCAAAAAACCAACCAATCCTACCGGAACGATTCCTGCTGCAATATGCCAGACAGACAATCCGGACGGTTTGCAGAACCATGTGGCCGGGTTCATTAATCGCAGGTATTTTTCCCGGTACAAAAAAGCTACGGACAGGATTGCCCCCAGTTGGATGAATACGGCGAATACGGAAGCAGCTTCCCCATGAAAACCCAGCCAGTCTTCCACCAGAATCATATGCCCTGTTGAAGAAACCGGCAAAAACTCGGTCAACCCTTCCACAATCCCGACAACGACTGCTACAAAAACATCTTGCACGATTCGGCTTCTCCTTCGGTTATTGTCTCATCAATAGTCGCCATTATACACCCGAACTCGCACCGCGGCAAGATTTTTTCAACAATTCCAGCACCATATAGTCCGATGGGAACGCCAATTGCGGCGGATTGTCCAATTCATGCCACCCCACCGCATCGAGGTCATCGCCGGCCTGCAAACAACCGCCGACAATTTCCGCCAGAAACCAAATCCCCACGGTATGGGTTTCCGGGTTGTGAAAATTGGAGAGAACCGTAAATACAGACCCCAATTCCACTTCCAGTCCGGTCTCTTCCAGAAACTCGCGTCGGGCGGCGCCCCGAACATCTTCGTCGTATTCCACATAACCGCAGGGAATGCACCACAATCCCGGATATGTCGAATTCTTCGCCCGCCGTCCGAGAAGAATCCTTCCGTCCTCCGTCTGCAGAATCACGGCCACGCCGACGATGGGGTTTTCATAAAAGATATAGCGGCATTCCCGACACACCAGCCGTTCCCGTTCCCGGACCGGCTTAAGTTCCAATACGCCGCCGCATTTGGGGCAAAATGAAAATCGGCGGTTTTTGCCGCTCATCCCTTCGCCCCTGACGCAACAACGGCCAGCGCTATGGAATTCACTTTGTTTTGCGGGCTGTCGGCGCGGGAAGTCAGAACAACTGGCGCGGCGGCACCGATCACGATTCCGCCCAGCGGCGCTTCCGCAAAGTATACCAGGGCCTTGTACAAAACATTGCCGACTTCGATAAAAGGAACGACCAAAACATCCGCCATGCCGGCGACTTCCCCGCCAATCCCCTTGTGTTTCGCCGCCGCGGCGGACACTGCGATATCCAGGGCCAGTGGCCCATCAACCCGGCAGCCTTTAATTTGGCCCCGTTCCGCCATTTTGGCGATCAATGCCGCGTCTTCCGTCGCCTTCATCGCGGAGCTGACCGTTTCCACCGCCGCCAGCATCGCGATTCGCGGTTCCCTTATTCCGATTGCGGTCGTCACCGCCAGGGCATTCGCAATAATCTGCACTTTTTGCGGCAAATCGGGAGCAATGTTGATCGCCGCGTCCGTCAGCGTCATCAGACGTTGGTAGCCCGGCGCCTCAAAGACAACAATATGGGACAAGAGCCGTCCGGTCCCCAGCCCCTCGGTTTTATTCAGCACGGCTCGCATAAAGTCGGCAGTGCCCACCAGTCCTTTCATCATCACCTGGGCATTGCCGCTGCGAACCAGCGCCGCGGCCCTCTTGGCCGCAAGGCGAACGTCCGGCTCATGTTCGATTTCAAAGATGCCGCTCTCTATTCCCTGTTGCCGGCAAATCCGCTCAATGGCGCCGGCGTCACCCACAAGGATGGCGTCGGCGATGCCGGCCTTCTTCGCCTCATTCACCGCCATCAAAACATCGGCGTCCGCCGCCGCTGCCACTGCAAGTTTGACCCGATCCCGTTGTCGGGCCGCGGCGATAATTTCCGTAAATGATTGAAACATGCTCCTTCCCTCCAATTTTTCCATAATCCCGGTCGTGCAAACTCGCTCCAAAAGCAACCGGCTGCCACCACAACTAGTGGAAAGCAGCCGGAACTACGTCAGAATCAACGCTCTGATTATTCGTTTCGTTTTCTGATTGTCCGACTGCGGTTCCTTCCAGCCGACCTCCGTCTACTCCTCATCGCCAAAGCAGATTCCCATGGCGCGCCCCGCCTGGACCAACTGGTCATCCGGCGGAACATTGTGCGGTTTTCCCACCACATCCGCAATCGGCACGGAAGTAATCTCATTTTTCTGCAACGCGACCATCCGGCCGAATTCGCCACGGCAAATGCACTCGACCGCCGCCACGCCGTAACGGGTCGCCAAAACGCGGTCATAGGCCGTCGGCGTGCCGCCACGCTGCAAATGTCCCAACACGGTGCACCGGGATTCAATCTCCGTCCGCTGTTCAATTTCATTGGCCAACTTTTCGCCGATGCCGCCGAGCCTGATCTTTTCCGGGCTATCCTCGACAATTCGTTTGACTGTCAGCCCGCCGCCAATCGGCGCCGCTCCTTCCGATACGATGATGATGCTGAACCGCTTGCCCCGTTCCACACGATCCCGCACCTTGCGGACGATCACGTCAATATCATAGGGAATCTCCGGAATGAGAATGACATCGGCGCCGCCGGCCATTCCGGCATGCAACGAAATCCAGCCGGCGTAGCGGCCCATCACCTCCAGAATCATGACCCGGTGATGCGACTCCGCAGTAGTATGAAGTCTGTCGAGCGCCCAGCTGGCGACCCCGACCGCGGAATCAAAGCCAAACGTCCTTTCCGTCAACGGAATATCATTGTCAATCGTTTTGGGTACGCCAACCACCTTGATGCCCAGCTTCTCCAGTTCCAGCGCCACCGCATGGGTTCCGTCGCCGCCAATCAAAACCAGAGCCTGAATTCCATTGTTGCGCAGGTTCTCCAGGATCCGGTCCGACATGTTTCGGAAAACGTGTTTTCCGTTTTCTTCCACCCGATAGTGAAACGGGTTATCCCGGTTCGTTGTCCCTAGGATCGTTCCGCCACGCGGCAAAATACCGGCGACATCCTTGTCCCGCATGGTCACGACCATATCTTCCACAAGTCCCTGAAATCCGTTTTGGATCCCCTTTACGGTCATCCCCTTGCCCAGGGCGGTCCGCACAACTCCGCGGATCACGGCGTTTAAACCCGGACAATCGCCACCGCCGGTTAAAACGCCAATCGTATGAATATCCGGCACAGATCCTTCCCCCTTACTTCTCTCGCAACTTGCGGCGCCGGACCCCCAGGTCATTCGATCTGAATGATCGTCAACCCTTTGGCGTCATAAACCCGCTGATCCGGCTGCCCGACCGCGGCAATCCGCAGGCTGTCCCCATCAAATTCGCCAGGCCAGGCGGCCACCAACGAAAACTTGCGGCCAAGCTGCTTCAGGAGTTGCAACGGGTCCACCTGCAACACCGGCGCAAATAAAGCCTGCATGTCATCCAGCACGATCACATCCGCTTTCAGCGCGTCGAGAGTCTTTGTGATCAGCCCCGGCGCTTCCATGGCTCTAACTTTCGGGACCATCTCCAACAGTTCTTCGGTCAAAAAAGCCCGGCAGTTCACATACTGCCAGCCCCGAATTGTCGAAAGCTCCCGCAATAATTTGCTTTTCCCGCTCCCTGGTCGTCCTACCAACAGGACCAAATGTTCGGCTGATTTTTGCCCTTCACGGACGGTCTCGACGATTCTTTGAATGATCATCGCCTACGGCCCCCTCGTTTTATTTGGGTTCGAACAACCCTCACTTCTAACTTTCGCCGCCGAAGGGAAAACCCCTCCCGCGAGCGGGGAAAAAAAGAACGACATCCAGGACGGATATCGTTCCAATTATCGAATCTTAATTCTTAATCATTCAAGTCATCATAGGTCTGCAACTCATTCTGCAGTTCCTTGTTCAGTCCGGCCAGGCTTTTGTACACGCCCCGGATATCCAAATCATCCGACCGATTATCCAGATACCGTTCCAGTTTCCGCTTTACCCGTTGCAGCGCATTGTCGATCGATTTTACATGGCGGGTCAATTCCACCGCGATTTCCTGATAAGATTTGCCGTCCAGATAGGACATCAGAACTTTCCACTCGAGGTCGCTGAGGATCTCGCCCATTTTTTCCTCGATGTCAATGAATTCCTCACGGCTGATCACCAGTTCCTCGGGATCGGAAATCTTTGAGCCTGACAAAACATCCAGGAGGGTTCGGTCCGAATCCTCGTCATAAATAGGTTTGTTCAGCGAAACATACGAGTTCAAGGGAATATGCTTTTGCCGTGTCGCTGTTTTGATCGCCGTAATGATTTGTCGGGTTACGCACAATTCGGCAAAGGCCCTGAAAGAAGAAAGTTTATCGTTTCGGAAATCGCGGATTGCCTTGTAAAGGCCAATCATGCCTTCCTGAATGATGTCTTCGCGCTCCGCGCCAATCAGAAAATACGACCGCGCCTTAGCTCTGACAAAATTGCGATACTTGTTGATCAAAAATACCAAAGCTTCTTCATTGTCATTGTCTTTGGCATCCAAGACAATCTCTTCGTCCGTCAGGGCCTCAAAATTACAGTACCGCATTGAATCGCCTCCATCATGAGATGCTGCAAACCTGGCCCACAACCATGGCGGGAACCGCCACTTCCGAGAATTATTATATATTGCCGCATCCGGTTCGTCAAGGCGTGCCGCCCGTTACGCCGGTAAACCGCCACTTCCGCGCTGCCGGATCATTTCGTACAGAATGATCGCGCTGGCGACCGAGGCATTGAGGGATTGCACCTTGCCGCGCATTGGAATCTTCACCAGGGAATCACAGCGTTCCCGAGTCAGCCGGGCCATCCCTTCGCCTTCATCCCCGATCACGATCACCACCGGTCCGGTCAGATCCACGTCATAGTAGGAAGCTCCTTTTTCCGGATCGGTTCCCACTACCCAAAATCCCTGTTTTTTCAGTTCTTCCAACGTTTGCGCCACATTACCGATCTGGGCGACCTTCACATATTCAATGGCGCCGGCCGAAGCCTTGGCCACCGCCGCCGACAGCTGGCAGCTGCGTCGTTGGGGAATCAGCACGCCGTGCGCGCCGGCCGCATCGACGGTCCGGAGCACCGCGCCAAGATTCTGCGGATCTTTCAGTTGGTCCAGCAAAATCAGGCAGGGTTTTTCATCCCGGGACTCCGCCAGCGCGACCATCTCGTCCACGGAGGAATACGCCACCGGCGAAACCATGGCGACAACCCCCTGGTTGCGGACGCCCAGACTCATGGCTTCCATTTTCTGCGGTTCCGCCGTCTGGACCGGAATTCCCTTATCTTTGGCCAGGGCAATGATTTCCCGAATCGATCCCTGGTGCTCGCCGGCGGCAATAAATATCTTGCTGATGGGGCGGCCGCTCCGCAGCGCTTCCATCACCGGATTCCGTCCGGACAAAAAGTCCATTTCTTTCGGCGCCTCCACCGGCCGCAGCGATTTGGCGCCGCTTTGGTAAGAGGATTTCTTGGCGGCCGCCGGCGCTTTTCCCGCACCCGGACGGTCGTTCCCAGCTGTACGTCTCACCGGTTTTCCCTCCGGAGCCTTGTCCGTTCGGGCGGCAAAGGGACGGGCCGCATCTGTCCGGGGTTTTCCGGCCCTTGAAGGGCCGATTGGGCCGCGTGGTCCGCTCCCTGTTCCAGGGCCCGCCGCCGGGCGTTTTCCTATTGGCCGGTTTTTCGAGTCGCCTGAGCCTTGATTGCTTCGAGTCGTCCGCAACTTAAATCCCCCTCTCTACAAAATTCTCCGCTGACGCACGTGGGGCCCGCTTTGGCAAATAACACGGGCGCAACCTTTTTCACTGCCTGCAGCATCATTTCCGCCATTTTTCGTATTTCCCACTGCGCCCGGCTGCAACACCGCAGTTCAAAAAAGTTGAACAGAGACCGGGCGTTCATCGTCACCAATATTTTGGTTTCCGTGGCATTGGCCAGACAGTACCGGGCATCTTCCTGATGCACGCCCAGAGTCGTCAACTCCGCATAGACCGTCCGGATTTCTTCCATCAGTTTTTCGAACCGATCCCTGGCGACAGGATTGGCTGCCACCGATGGCGGCACGATGAACTCAAAATCATGTTCTTTCACATATCGCTGCGATTGCTGCGAATAGGACGCGATGCGGTGCCGGACCAACTGATGCGTCAGTACGCGGGAAACACCCTCGATCGCGAAAGTGAAGCTGGCATGTTCCAACGTGGAGTAATGGCCCATCGCCAATATTTTTTCCACCAGGTTTTTCACCTGGGCATCCGACATCCGTTCTTCCAATTCGGCGGCGCCGATCGGCGAGTAACACAAGCGCGCCGCCATCGCTACCTTTCGTTCCGCTTCCGGCGTATAGGAGATCAGTTTTACGTTCATTTCCGCAGACTTCCTTCCATTTCGGACGTCATGGCGTTGCACATAAATTCCACCAGCTGTCCCAAAATTTGCTGCAGCCGCACCTGTTGGCCGCTTAAATACAGATAGCCCAGCAACGCTTCCAGAGCCGTACTGGCCCGGTAATCCGCAACAGTGGCGCTGCGGGGAACCCGCCCCTTGGCGTTGCGCCCGCGTCGCACCACCGCCAGTTCCTGTTCATCCAGTCCCTTATCCTCCAACATGTGCAAGGCCTGCGCCTGCAATCCCGCCGATGCCATCCGGGCCAACAGTGTATGCAAAATATGCACTTTATTGGACTCTACCGCCAGCATTGCGGTTCGGACATGGAGAGAAAAAACAGCATCGCCGATATAGGCCAGAATCAAGGCCGGCAGCTGTCCGGGGTCCTCATACTCGGGCCCGGCGGACAACCGGCACTGGCTTTCCTGAAGATCCCGTTTCAATTTGGCCTGAAAATCCAGGAATTTCAAAGGTGTTTCCACCGGGCGCCTTGCGGCGAATCCTCGACCACGATCCCGGCCTCCTGCAATTTATTTCGGACGGCATCCGCCGTTGCCCAGTCTTTCCGTTCCCGGGCAGCACGACGCAGTTCCAGCAGAATATCCATCAGCTTGCCGACCAGTTCCGTATCCTGCCCCGCGCCCGCCGGCTGTTCCTCCGGCGTCAGTCCCAATGCCGTCAGCATGTCTTCCAGTGCCCCAACCGCCATTTCGATTCCCTGGCGGTCGATCCCCGTTTCGCCTTTTGCAATCTGGCAGACCCCGTTTAGACTTTTCGCCAGGGCAAACAGACTGCTGATCGCCAGCGCCGTGTTAAAGTCATCGGCCATGGCCGCCTCGTATTCCGTCCGGGCTGCGGTCACCGCTTCCACCAATTCGGCCGACGCCGGTCCGGCAGCTTTTCCGGTAGATTGCGTCAAAAGCTCACGGGCGCCCTGGACCGCGGAGGTCAGTCGCGACCAGGCCTTCTCCGCTTCCGTAAGCCGCTCGTCGCTGAAATCGAGCGGACTGCGGTAATGGGTCGCTAAAATGAAGAATCGCAGAACCATCGGCCGGAAATGCGCCAAGATGTCCTTGACTAAAAAGAAATTGCCCAGAGATTTACTCATTTTCTCCGAATTCACGGTAACAAAGCCATTATGCACCCAGTAGCGCACGAATGGCGCACAGCCGGTAAACGCTTCCGACTGGGCCACTTCGTTTTCATGATGCGGAAAAATCAGATCGCTGCCGCCGCCATGGAAATCAAACCCGCAACCCAGATATTTGTGGGACATGGCGCTGCACTCGATGTGCCAGCCCGGCCGGCCGGGGCCCCATGGGCTATCCCAGAAAGGTTCGCCGGGTTTGGCGCTCTTCCAAAGAGCAAAATCCATGGGATGACGCTTCCGGTCATCGACTTCGACGCGCGCGCCGGCTTTCATATCATCCAGACTCCGGCCACTCAAATGGCCGTATGTTGCAAAGTCCTGAACGCTGAAATATACATCGCCGTCCACCACATAAGCGTGACCTTTCTCGACCAGCGTCCGGACCATATCGATAATTTCCTGCATGTGGCCCGAAACTCGCGGATAGAGGTCCACCCGGCGAACATTCAGGCTGTCCATCACTTCGAAATACGCCTTGATATATCGGTCGGCCAATTCATTCCAGGCAATTCCCGCTTTCGCCGCGGCGTCAATAATCTTGTCATCCACATCCGTAAAATTCTGGATATGGGTGACCGACAGTCCCTGCCGTTCAAAATAGCGGTGAATGACGTCCCAGATGATAAACGGGCGGGCATTGCCGATATGCGGATGATTATAGGGCGTCACGCCGCAGACGTAAATCTTGACCTTTCCCGGCTCCGCCGGCGCAAACAGTTCTTTTTCCTTGGTTAGCGTATTATACACCTTCAGATTCATGGCCCGACCTCCCGAATAATAATCGCCAACGCGACGTTCATTTCACCTGCGCCATGGAATGACGAATACGAGCGATTGTCCGCTCCACGCCCAGCAATGGAATCAACGCCACCAGTTCCGGCCCGTGCATTTTTCCCGTCAAGGCCACCCGTACCGGCATGAACACTTTTTTCCCGCCCAGTTTCAGCTCTTTGCCGATCGCTTTCAACGTTGCCTGGACCTGCTCGCCGGTAATCGTATCCAACTGCGACAGTTTAACCAAAAATTCGGCCATGACCCGCTCGACGTCGGGATCTTTCAAAATTGCCGCCGCTTCGTCGTTTTCCATAACAATATCATCGTGGAAGAATACCGCGGCATGTTCCGGAATCTGGGCGGTAAAGCTGACATATTCCCTAACCGCGGCTACGACCTGCCGGACCCAGTCCAGTTGCTCCGCCGACAGTTGTTCGCCGATCATCCCCGCCTCCCGCAAATGCGGCAGAGCCATGTCGGTAATCTCTTCCAGGCTCAGTTTCTTCAAATACTGGGAGTTGATCCAGTTCAGTTTGTCGATATCAAACACCGCCGGATTCTTTGCCACATGATCGAGGGAAAACAGGGCGATCAATTCTTCGCTGGAGAAAATCTCCTGTTCGCCGGGAGGCGCCCAGCCAAGCAACGCCAAGAAGTTTACCACGGCCGCCGGCAGATATCCCAGCGCCTTGTACTGATCGACCGATGTCGCGCCGTGGCGCTTGCTCATTTTGCTGCGATCTTTGCCCAAAATCAGCGAGATATGGCCGAATGTCGGCAGTGGCAAGCCCAGCGCCTGATAGATCAGAATCTGACGGGGCGTATTCGACAGATGCTCTTCGGCCCGAATGACGTGAGTAATCTCCATCAGGGCATCGTCCAACACTACGGCGTAATTGTACACCGGCAGGCCATCAGACTTAACGATCACAAAATCGCCGATTCCGTTGGAATCGAAGCTGACTGTCCCGCGGACGGCGTCATGGAATGTAATGTTCTGATTCTCCGGCACCCGGAAGCGAACGGTCGGTTTGCGGCCGGCATCGATCAGTTTCTGTTCCTCCGCCGCGCTGAGATTCCGGCATTTTCCCATGTACCGGGGCGTCTCGCCCTTAGCCATCAAAACCTGCCGTTCGGCTTCCAACTCCTCGTCGGTGCAATAGCAACGATAGGCTTTGCCGCTCGCCAACAGTCGTTCCGTATATTCCGCATAAATAGGCAAGCGTTCGGTCTGCCGATAGGGGCCATGGTCGCCGCCGACATCGATTCCTTCATCCCATTCCATCCCGAGCCAGCGGAGCGCCGCCTTGATATTTTCCTCCGATTCGCGACTCGATCGTTCCAGATCAGTGTCTTCGATCCGCAGAATCAACTGGCCGCCGTAGCGCCGGGCCAACAGCCAATTGAACAGCGCCGAACGGGCGCCGCCGATATGGAATGGACCGGTAGGGCTCGGTGCAAACCGGACCCGAAATTTTTTCTCTGACATTTCGATCACCCAACCTTCTTGGTTCTTTCTGTTTGTGCCGATCAACCAATCATGGCGACCGCCTGGGCGGCAATCCCTTCCTTGCGGCCGACAAATCCCAACCGCTCCGTCGTCGTCGCCTTCACATTGACTTGTGAAGTTTCAACGCCGAGTGTTGCGGCGATTTTTTCATTCATCCGGCTGATAAATGGAGCCAGCTTGGGTTCCTGAGCCTCAATCACCGCATCCACATTATAGACCGTCAATCCGGCGTCCCGCAGTTTGTCCCGCACTTCAGCCAGCAGAAGCAAACTCGATATTCCCTTATACTTCGGGTCGGTGTCGGGAAAATGGCGGCCAATATCGCCCAATCCCGCCGCGCCCAACAGAGCGTCCGAAATGGCGTGCAACAGCACATCCGCGTCAGAATGTCCTTCCAGCCCGAATTCATAGGGAACGGCCACTCCGCCCAGCATCAGGGGACGTCCCGTTACAAACCGATGTACATCATAACCGATTCCCGCTCTGGGCATCGCCCGCTTCCTTCCTTCCGCCGCGACCGCTTCCGCCAACACCAGGTCTTCCGGCGTGGTCACTTTGAAATTGTAGTAGGTCCCCCGGACCAACCGGACACTACCGCCGGCCCACTCGACCAGAGCGGCGTCATCCGTAGCCAGCACCCCCGCCGTGGCGGCCTGTTCGTACGCCTGCCGCAGCAGTTCCCGACGAAAGGCCTGGGGCGTCTGAATCTGCCACAAGGTGCTGCGGTCCAGGGTTTGCGTCACCACCAGCTCCGCATTCACCGCTTTAATGGTGTCTTTCACCGGCACGGCGACAACGGCGGCGCCGAATTTTCCTGCAACCGCCACCGCTTCCCCGATCGCTTCCGGTTCGACAAACGGGCGGGCGCCGTCATGAACCAATACAATGTCAATCGCTCGATCAACCAGTCGAATTGCATTCAGCACGGAATATTGCCGTTCGGCGCCGCCCGGCACAACCTGCCAGGAAACCTCGCCGACCGTATCCTGTATCAAAGCCGCAACTCGTTCCTCATTTGTCGGCGAGACGGTCACCAGAATCTGTCGGACTTCCGGCATGGCGCTGAATCGCCGCAGTGAATGCCACAGCAACGGTTTCCCGCCAACCGGCGCAAACTGTTTGTCGATTCCCTTCCCCATCCGGGACGAATTCCCGGCCGCAGCGATGATCACCGCAATTGTCGGGGTGACTGTTGCCATGGAACGAACCCCTTCCCAATCAATCCCGCAGGTTTTTTCCTGCTTCCACGGAAAATTCGCCGCTTTCGACGACCCGGGACCGACTCATCAAAAAACGGCGACGCAGTATCTCTCTTATGTGCTTCGACGAAACTCAGGCGTGCTGCGCTTTCGCCCAGGAATCACGCAGGGACACAATCCGGTTGAACACGATCGCTCCCGGACGCGAGTCCTGATCGACGCAAAAATACCCCTGCCGCAGGAACTGGTAGCGGATCCCGGTTTCGGCGTTTGCCAAAGACGGTTCCATCATCGCCTGCTTCAACGCAAAGAGAGAATGGGGGTTCATTACGCTTTGCCCATCTTCTTCGTTGATATCGCCCGCGGTCTCATCCCTGAACAGATGGTCATACAGCCGGACCTCCGCCGGCACTGCCTGCGCGGCCGAAACCCAGTGCAGCGTCCCTTTCACTTTCCGGCCGCTGGTGACGCCGCCGCTCTTGGACTCTGGATCGTAGGTGCAGCGGACTTCGAGAATCTCGCCGCTCTGCGGATCTTTGACAACCTGCTCGCACTTGATGATATACGCATGTTTCAGGCGAACTTCCCGTCCCGGCGCCAGGCGGAAAAATTTTCCCGGCGGCTGTTCCATGAAATCTTCCTGTTCAATGTACAATTCGCGGGAAAACGGAACGGTTCGCGATCCCATGTCCGGATTCTCCGGATTGTTCTCCGCCGTCAGTTCCTCCACAATATTTCCCGGGAAATTTTCAATGACCACTTTCAACGGCCGCAAGACAACCATGGCCCGGGCCGCCCGCGCGTTCAAATCCTCGCGGATGCAATGTTCCAGCAGTTCCAGATCGACCATGCTGTTGCTTTTCGCCACGCCGATCCGCTCGCAGAAATCGCGGATGGCTTCCGGCGTGTAGCCGCGACGCCGCAACCCGGAGATGGTCGGCATCCGGGGATCGTCCCAGCCGCTCACCAAGTTCTGTTCGACCAACTCCCGCAGCTTGCGCTTGCTCATGACCGTATGTGTCAGGTTCAGTCGGGCGAATTCGATCTGTTGCGGCCGATACGTTCCCAGCGTCTCCACGCACCAGTCATACAGCGGCCGGTGGTCTTCGAACTCCAGCGTGCAGATGGAATGGGTAATCCGCTCGATCGCATCCGACAAGGGGTGCGCATAATCGTACATCGGGTAAATGCACCAGGCATCGCCGGTGCGATGGTGTGTCGCCCGCAAAATCCGGTAAAGGACCGGATCCCGCATGGTGATGTTGGGCGACGCCATATCGATCTTGGCCCGCAAAGTACGGGATCCATCCGGGAACTCCCCGGCCTTCATCCGCCGGAACAAGTCGAGGTTCTCCTCCACCGGCCGGTCGCGATACGGGCTGTTGCGTCCGGGTTCGGTCAAGGTTCCCCGGTATTCCCGCATTTCCTGGGCGCTCAAATCGCAGACGTACGCCTTTCCGATCCGGATCAACTGTTCGGCGTATTCATAAAGTTGGGGGAAATAATCCGACGCATAAAACATGCGGTCGCCCCAGTCGAAGCCCAGCCACTTGACGTCTTCCTGAATGGAGTCGACATATTCGACATCTTCTTTGCTGGGGTTCGTATCATCGAAACGCAAATTGCATAATCCGCCGTTTTCCGCGGCAATCCCGAAGTTCAGGCAGATCGACTTTGCATGGCCGATGTGCAAATAGCCATTGGGTTCCGGCGGGAATCTCGTGTGAACCCGTTGACCGTGCCGGCCGGTTTTGGCGTCCTCATTAATGATGTTCTGGATAAAATTCGTGGATTGGGTAGCCGGTGAATCCATGAGACCGAACCTCCACACCGATTATTTGAGCTTGGCGAAAATCATCCGGCCCGCCGCAGTCTGCAGAACCGAAGTCACCAAAACTTCCACTGTATCGCCCAGATGCTTCCTGCCGTTGTCCACCACGATCATGGTTCCGTCGTCCAGATAGGCCACGCCCTGGCCGGATTCCTTTCCGTCCTTGACGACATGCACCACCATCTCTTCGCCGGGCAGAACCACCGGTTTTACGGCATTCGCCAATTCGTTGATATTCATGACGGTAACGCCTTGCAGCTCCGCCACTTTGTTGAGGTTATAATCATTGGTGAGAATTTTCCCCTTGATCAGCTGCCCCAACCGCACCAACTTGGCGTCAACTTCCGCCACATCCTCGAAATTGCGATTGTCAATTTGAACAAAAACACCCATCTCTTTTTGAATGCGGTTCAAAATATCCAGGCCGCGCCGTCCACGGTTTCGCTTGAGCAGGTCCGACGAATCCGCGATGTGTTGCAATTCCTCCAGCACGAAACCGGGAATCAGCAACGTCCCTTCGATAAAACCGCTTTTGCAGATATCGGCGATCCGTCCGTCAATAATGACGCTGGTATCTAAAATTTTGTAATGCCCCGGTTGAGCAACGGCCTTCTCCTTGTGTTTTTCCTTGCCTCCCAGAAAGGCAGGGAATGTAAGCGCCGCCAGTTCTTCCCGCTTGTGAATCGCAACATTGATGCCCGTGTAGCCGAGCACGATGCTGAGAAGAATCGGGATATAACGTCCGACAAACGGAACCGGCACAAACGCCGAACCTAATAAATTAGCTATAATAAGACCGATGCCCAAACCCAGCAATCCTGCCAGCACGTCGTTCAACGGCATCTTGAGCAGTTTTGCCTCCATCCAGACCGAATAACGCCAGATAAAACCGATCACCCAGGGTGCAATGATGTACCCCAGCAATGCCCCGGTCAATCCGCCAAACAGAAAGAAAATAATGGTTCCGACGGTAACGCCAAAAATTCCCACTTGCAGCATTTCCGGCAAAATTCCTGACGGCAGCAGCATGAAAATTCGATCCGCAGTCAGCAATCCGGCAATGCCGGCCAGAACACAAATAAGGATCCGCAATGTCTTTTCAATCATGCCTTCACCTCCTTCCACACTATCTATGATTTATATATTATATAAGAGCTGGCAAAATCCTACAAGTTTTCTCCGGTGAAAACTTCGTCCATGCAAAAAAAAAGGGCGTCACCCGCCCGTCGGACACTCATCGAAAACCGAATCCAACCGTTTTGCAATTAGCTCGGCATCTTTTCTGCACACCAGCACGAGTTCGCTGACCAAAATCTGCCGCGCCGTATCCAGCAATCGACGTTCACCTGTCGACAGCTTTTTCGCCCGGTCCTGGATTGTCAGGTTGCGAACCACTTCGGCGACTTCATGGATATTGCCGCTCTTGATTTTGGCCAGATTGATATTGAAGCGGCGATTCCAGTTAACGCAGGGTTGGGGAGGCGCGGTGCGCAACGTGCAGAATACCTGGTCGACTTCCGTTTCGCAGATCACTTCCCGCAGTCCGACATGTTCGACGTTATCCAGCGGAATCATCACCCGCATGCCACCGCAAGGCATGGTCAGGATAAAATACTCCCGCCGTTCCCCCATGACCTCGTGTTCTTCCACAGCTTCAATGATACCCGCGCCATGCATGGGATAAACCACCTTGTCACCAACGGCAAGCATATTACACCTCCGAACGGCACAACAAACTCTTTGGACATCATCCATTTGGCTCTTTGCACGTAAAGTTATTATAGCACATGGTAATGTTTTTTGTCAAAATCGGTATTGTAACACGCTTTCCGCCTATCTGTCAATAAACATTTCGCTAAAGGTTCTTCTTCTGCCCGCAAGTTTCTCAGCAAGCTTGACAATGCTTCGGCCCCATTTATATAATTAATCCAGAGTGAGGTGCGATTCATTGCAGGAAAAATCATGTGCAGACTTTCAATTAGCGGTGGATGACTATTTGATCCGCCACCGGAGCATCCTTGACGTGCTGACCAAGCACCAGGAAGCGGCAGCCCGTGTCAATCGCGCCGTTGCGAAAGCCGTGACCGAATGCGGTTGCATTTCTATCGTCGCGGAACGCCAAAAAATCCCGGCGGATGCCGAGTTCAACAATTTAAAGGCGTTCATGTCGTCGCATCTTTCCGGCGAGCTCTGTGAAAACTGCCGGGATGTTTTGATCAATGAAATGGGGCATTCCCTGTTTTATCTGACGGCCTTGTGCAATTTGACCGGACTGGATCTACAGACGGTTCTCCAACACGAGACCAAAAGTGTCCGCACGTTGGGAATTTTCAACTTGTCCTGACATCTTTTCATTTAAAGGACGCTGTCGCCTGACAGCGTCCTTTTTGTTTTGCCCATCCGCCAACGTATCACGTATCAGCCTGATGTTTCGAAAATCGTCTGCTCCCGCAACCGCTTGATTCCTTCCCGGATCGCCCGGGCCCGTATTCCGCCGACCCCTTCGACTTCGTCCAGTTCCGCCGGAGTAGCCCGGTATATGCGATTGATTGTCTTAAAATGGGTCACAATATTATCCACCACCAGATTGGGCAACCGGGGAATCTGGCGCAGGATGCGATAACCGCGGGGAATTACCGGAACATCCAAAGTGCTGGGAGTAACTCCATATCCCAGCAAGCGTCCGACCGTGTAATGTTCCAGGTTTTCCTCCGGCAGCGCCCGCAATTGTTCCATGACCGCTTCACGTGTGTTTGCCGCCGCATCCACGCAGTAGTCCTGAATCAAATCCCGGATGCCGATGTTGTCCGGCATGATTTCTTCCATCTGCATGCTGACAAGACGCCCTTCGCTGCCGAGTTCAATGATGTTCTGACTGATCTCCTCGGCGATTCGGGCCACCCGTTCCGCCTTGATCAGCACACCGGCCACGTCGTCCAATGTCACCAGTTCTTCAAGTTCCAGCACATTCAAGGTTTCGAGGCTTTTCGTCAACGCGGTTTTATATCGTTCCAGCGTGTGCAGCGCCTGATTGGCCCGGGCCAAAATGAAGGTAATATCCTTGAGTGTATAGCGTAGACTTCCCAAATACATGGTAATGATATTCCGCCGCTGCGAAATCGCCACAACCAACGCGTCCGTCTGTTTAGCCGCACGTTCAGCGGTGCGGTGGCGTGTTCCCGTCTCCGCCGTGGGAATGCCGGGATCCGGAATCAACTGGGCATTCGCATATAAGATCTTCTTTCCGTCATTGGAAAGAATCAGGGCGCCATCCATCTTCGCCAATTCATAAAAATTGGCTGGACTGTAATCGGCATTCAGCGCAAATCCGCAATCCACGATACGGAGAGATTCAGGCGAATCGTCCAGTAGCACCAACGCCCCCATCTTCGCCCGCAAAATATTTTCGAGACCTTCACGCAGGGCAGTGCCCGGCGCCAGTTTTTTCACCATTTTTACAAACCGGGCATCCCACAATTTCCCGTCCGTTGCTGTCAGCGGCATTGCAATCCTACCTCCATCGCCTGCGACAAACTTTTCACGCCGACCACTTCCATGTCTAGCGATTCTTTCTTTAACTCCGCCAGATTTCCCGCAGGAACGAGAATTTTGCGAAAACCAAGATTCGACGCTTCCCGGGCTCGTTGCACCACCCGGGGAACCATCCGCACTTCCCCGGTCAGCCCGACCTCTCCCAAGGCGACCAGTGAGGCATCGACTGCGCAATTTTTAAAACTGGAGGCCACGGCAAGAACGATCGCCAGGTCGGCAGCCGGTTCATTCAGACGAAACCCGCCCACCGCATTGACATAGACGTCCTGGTTGCCCAGTATCATCCCTTGTCTTTTCTCCAGCACCGCCAACAACAGCGCCAGTCGGTTGGCATCCAGACCGGTAGTCGTCCGGCGTGGCAACCCAAAGCAGGTTGTCGAAACCAATGCCTGAATTTCGATCAGCAGCGGCCGAATCCCTTCCAGACAAGCGGTAATCGCCGACCCGGAAGCCGATTCGCTCCGTTCCGCCAACAAAAATTGGGAAGGGTTCTTGACCTCGACCAGCCCCTGGCGTTCCATGGAAAAAATGCCACTTTCCGCAATCGACCCGAACCGGTTTTTTATCGGCCGCAACACCCGAAATGCATAATTTCGCTCCCCCTCGAAGTACAGCACCGTATCCACCATGTGTTCCAGCAATCGGGGGCCGGCGATACTGCCATCCTTGGTCACATGTCCAACAATGAACACCGGAATGCCGCTTTCTTTGGCGAACCGCAACAACCGCCCGGTTGACTCGCGGACTTGGCTGATACTGCCGGTCGCTCCGGGAACGCCAGGGCAAAACATCGTCTGAATGGAATCAACAACCAGCAGCCCTGGCCGCATGTCTGCGGCCGCTGTCAAAATGGCCTCCAGATTGGTTTCCGCCAGTACCCACATTTTGTTTTCCGTCGCCCCGGTTCGCCGGGCCCGCATGCCGGTCTGCGCCGCCGATTCTTCACCGGAAACATACAGCACTGCGCCGCGCTGCTGCGAAAAATGGGAAGCCGCCGACAACAGCAATGTTGATTTGCCAATCCCCGGATCGCCGCCAATCAGGGTCAGGGAACCGGCTACGACTCCACCGCCCAGCACACGGTCCAACTCGCCGATCCCTGTCGGCTGCCGCAAATCGCCGACATCAGCCAATTCACTGATCCGTTGCGGCTTGGCATTAGACCCCGTAGGCGTTGCGACCGCCGAGGTTTCCTGAATCCGTTCCTCGGCCATGGTATTCCACTGATTGCAATTCGGGCAGCGCCCCAGCCATTTAGGCGAATCAAAACCGCATTCGCGGCACACAAACACTATTTTTGCCTTTGCCACACCAGAACTCCTCTCCTGGGTTCTCCGCCGGCCGCCCCACCTTACGGGCCAAACGACGAAAAAGGAAAACACTCGGGTTAATATCGAGTGTTTTCGCCATTTCCGGCCGGATTTCCTGCCGATTATTCTTTTCGGGTCAGTATCAGGCCTTTTTCCGGATCAACATCCACCAAAACAGTATCGCCGGCGTCAACGTCGTCCCGCAGGATCATATCCGTCACCGCATCCTCGACCATGTGCTGAATGGCCCGGCGCAGGGGACGGGCGCCATAAGCCGGATCAAGTCCTTTAGCCAAAATCGTCGATTTTGCAGTCTCGGTCACATCCAGGCCAATCTGCGCTTCTTTCAATCGCCTGGCAACCTGGGCCAGCATGATATCGACGATTTGGTTCAGCTCAATGTCACTCAGGCTGGAAAATACGATCACTTCATCAATTCGGTTCAGAAATTCCGGGCGGAAGGTTTTTTTCGCCTCTTCCAACACCCGCCCTTTAGCGGCGGTGTTGGCGGAATGATCACGGGAGGCTTGCGTCAAAAAGCCCAATGGGGCATTTTCTTGCCGGAAGTGGCGGGATCCGATGTTGGATGTCATGATGATCACCGCATTGCGGAAATCCACCGTCCGCCCCTGACTATCCGTCAGACGGCCGTCCTCGAGGACCTGCAGCAATATATTGAACACGTCGTAATGCGCCTTCTCGATCTCATCCAGCAAAATGACGGCATACGGCTTGCGCCGGACAATATCCGTCAGTTGACCGCCTTCCTCATAACCCACATATCCGGGCGGAGCGCCGACCAACCTCGATACCGCATGTTTTTCCATGTATTCGGACATATCCAGCCGAACCATGGCGCTTTCATCATCAAACAGCGCCTCCGCCAGCGCCCGGGCCAATTCGGTTTTGCCGACTCCGGTCGGTCCCAGGAAAATAAACGAGCCGATCGGCCGTTTGGGATCCTTCAGGCCGGCGCGAGCCCGACGAACCGCTTTGGCGACGGCAGTAACCGCTTCATTTTGACCAACAACCCGTTCATGCAAAATACTTTCCAGTTTCAGCAGGCGTTCCGACTCTTCCGTCGCCAGTTTTTTCACCGGCACGCCGGTCCAGTTCGCAACAATATGGGCAATATCCTCCGGAGTCACCAGAACGGTTTCACTGCCGGCCCGTTTCCATTCCCGCTGCTTGGTATCCAATTCTTCACGCAGTTGTTGCTCATCATCGCGCAGCCGGGCAGCCCGCTCAAATTCTTGAGCGGAGATGGCCGCTTCCTTCTCGGTTCGGGTCAGTTCCAGTTTTCGTTCGATATCCTTAACATCCGGCGGCGGGGAAAAAGTCTGCAGCCGGACCCGGGAAGCCGCTTCATCCATCACATCGATCGCTTTGTCCGGTAGAAACCGATCGGAAATATACCGTTTGGATAGTTTTACGGCTGCTTTGATCGATTCGTCGGTGATTTTAACCCGGTGAAAGGCTTCATACCGGTCGCGCAGTCCCAGCAAAATACTTACGGCGTCTTCTTCCGAAGGCTCGCCGACCATGACCGGCTGGAAGCGCCGTTCCAGGGCGGCATCCTTTTCAATGTGTTTTTTGAACTCATTCAATGTGGTGGCGCCGATGGCCTGCACCTCACCGCGCGCCAACGCCGGTTTCAGGATATTGGCGGCATCGATCGCCCCCTCGGCCGCACCGGCGCCGACCAACGTATGCATCTCATCAATAAACAAAATGGTATTGCGCGTTTGCCGGATTTCCTGTAAAACCTTTTTCAGCCGCTCCTCAAATTCACCGCGATACTTGGTGCCGGCGACAACGGAAGCCAAATCCAGGGAAAAGATCCGTTTCCCCCGCAATGTTTCCGGTACTTTGCCGGCCACGATCCTTTGCGCCAGACCTTCGGCCACGGCGGTCTTCCCAACCCCCGGTTCGCCAATCAGCACCGGATTGTTTTTGGTGCGGCGACTCAGAATCTGAATGATCCGCTCGATCTCTTTGTCACGGCCGATAACCGGGTCACTTTGCCCTTCCTCCGCCATTTTATTGAGATCCCGGCCAAACTCATCCAGCATCGATGCCGCCTCCCGGCTGACATGCGGGTGCATCGCCGATTTTCCCGGCGCCGCCTGCCCGGCGGCGGCTACACCGCCCAGCAGTTCGACAATCCGCTGACGAATCAATTCAATATTGTCGATTCCCAGACTGTTGAGCACCTGCGCGGCAATCCCCTCGCCCTCACGCAGCAGCCCCAGCAGGATATGCTCCGTGCCGACATAATTGTGCCCCAGCTGTTGCGCCTCGTCCACCGCCAATTCCAATGCCTTTTTGGCCCGCGGCGTATAGTTGAGCTCAGCGGTTTCGTCCGAATCGCGGCTGATTTTCTCGACCACCTGGGACCGGATGGCGCTGAGGTTGACATTCAGTGACGCCAAGGCTTTGGAGGATACACTGTCGACATCGTTGACCAATCCCAACAGCAAATGTTCAGTCCCTATGTAATGGCTTCCCAACTTCAAGGCTTCCTGCTGCGCCAGAACCAATACCCGCCGGGCTCTCTCCGTAAACCGGTTAAACATCACTGCTTCCTCCCTATCAGGCGCTCACGGATCAACTGCGCCCGCAATCGCTTTCTTTCCGCTTTCTCCATTTTCTCCGTATGAGCCATTCTGTCGACAATGCAAGACCTTGTCGCCAGGATCAGATCCGTAAAAATTCCTGGTGAAAGATCGCCAATAATACCCATATCGATCCCGAGGCGAACCGTGGATAGCAGCCCCAGCGCCTCCTGGCCCGAAATGCTCCGGGCATATCGCAGAATCCCGTACGCACGCCAAACCCGATCGGCCAGTTCCTCTCCCGAATCACTCATCAACATCCGCCGGGCCGACCGTTCCTGTTCCACGACCTGTTTCGCCAGACCGAGGACATTGTTCACAATTTCGGTTTCATTGAAACCCAGGGTCTGTTGATTGGAAACCTGAAACACATTTCCGTACGCCTCGGTTCCCTCGCCGTAAAAGCCGCGCACCGCCATGCCCAGTTGGGTTGAAACTTCAATGATGCGATGCATTTGCCCGAGCAAAACCAATCCCGGCAAGTGCATCATGACGGATGCCCGCAACCCCGTCCCCAAATTGGTTGGGCAAGATGTAAGGTATCCCAGGTCTTCCGTAAAAGCGAATCCCAGTCGCGATTCCAGCAGATCATCGGTTTCATCGGCCATTTGCCAGGCCGATTTGAGGTTGAGGCCAGCAGTCAGGCTTTGAATTCGAAAATGGTCTTCTTCATTCACCATGATGCTGACGGCGGTATCGTCACGGATGATCAGCGAGCGGCTGACCGGATCCTGGACATGCTTCAGGCTGGTCAGGTGCTTTTCGACCAAAATTCGCCGTTCCTGCTCCGTAAGTTTGTCCATGTTCAGGCGTTGATAGCGGTGATTGCCATCGGCCCAAATCAGATCTTCAACGGAAACGGCGATCCGATCGTCGATCCGCCGCAATTGCACGTCGTCAGCCTGCCCTGGAAACGGCGCACCGTTCAGGTTCCGGGCCAGACGAATGCGGCTCGACAATACGATATCCCCTTCCGGTCCCGATTGTTCCATCCACTGCGGCACGCACGAATCAAAAAATGTCGTTTCTCTATTGTCCATCCGACTTTGCTCCCTCGGTTTGCAGTTCCTTTTCCAGCAACCGGATGTTGTCCCGGATTTTTGCCGCGCTCTCATAGTCTTCGCATTGCACGCTCCGGTCCAGCTCCTGGCGCAATCCCTTGACCTTCAGGCGAAGACGGACCGCATTTCCCGCTTTGACCGGCACTTTCCCCGTGTGGCAGCTAGTGCCGTGAACCCGCCGCAAAATGGGCTCCAACTGTTCATGAAAAACTCCATAGCACACACTGCAACCGATTTTTCCGGAACGACTGAAATCGGCGAAATCCATACCGCAATTGGGACAGGTCAGCTCGCTGGAAACGGTCGCAGCCAATTCCTGACTGAACATGGCCTTGACCAAATCATTGACGGAAAAATGAATGCCGGTGGAGAAACAGGCCTCCCCGGCAGACGACGCGCACGTTTCACATAGATGTTTTTCAGTTTTTACGCCATTGACCACTTTTATCAGATGAACACATGCGGCATTGCCGCCACACTCGTCGCACAACATCACCGTTGTCCCCCTAAGAAAAATTCGACAACGTCGAAAAAATAGCCCGCAAACTCTGCACGCGTTCTTCCGGTTCCAGACGTTCCCGCATCAACTGCACGAATTGCAACATCATGGCGGCTTCCCGTTGCGTCATCAGACCGCTGCTGCAAAGTTCTTCCACCAGCAGTTCGACTTCCGACTCCGTCTGGTCTGCAACGATTCGGTTTATCACCGTCTCAAGCAGGGAATTCGCCAAGGGAGTCCGCGCGATTCGGATAAAACCACCGGACCCTCGCCGGCTTTCCACGATAAATCCCCGCGTTCCGGTGAATCGGGTATTGACCACATAACTGATCTGTGACGGGGCGCAATCCAGTTCCTGCGCCAAATCGTTGCGATTGACCACGACGGAGTTATCCTGCTGGCCGGACAATCGGAGCAAGATGAACTTTTCGATATAGTCCGCCAGGTTTCCCATGTTGATCTCTCCAGTTCCAAAATAGTATCTCAGCTCTGATTCTATTTTATTTGACTTTTCGACTTTTAGCAAGTCCCCCTTTATTGGACCTCCAGTACCAGGAATTTCAGATAATTCGTTTCCGGCGCCGCCGGCAGAGACGGATGGTCCTTGGCCTGGGAAAGATACGCCACTTCCCGGACGGTCCGCCGGGCGTCGGCGGCGGCTTCTGCCACAATCGAATGAAACAGGTCGCGATTCATATGGAAGGAGCAGGAGCAAGTCACCAAAAACCCGCCGGGACGGATCATTTTCAGGCCACGCAGGTTGATTTCCTTGTAGCCGCGGGCGGCGCTTTCCACTGATGCCCGGCTTTTGGTAAACGCGGGCGGGTCGAGAATCACCGTGTCGTACATCTTGCCTTCATCGGAATACTCACGCAACAAGTCGAACGCATTGGCCTCGATAAATTCACACCGATCGGCAACCTGGTTGAGAGCGGCATTGCGTGATGCAATATCAATCGCCGCCGCCGATATGTCGACGCCTGTCACTTGTTTGGCGCCGTACGCGGCGGCATGAACGGCAAATGAACCGGTAAAGCAAAAGCAGTCCAAAACTTCTGCACCAGTTACAAAGTTTGCCAGCAGTTGACGGTTCTCCCTCTGATCATAGAAAAATCCCGTTTTTTGCCCGTTCTCAATATCCGCCTGAAACAACAGACCGTTCTCTTGAACCGTCAGCACCGTATCGCCGCCGCCTTTCAAAAATCCCTTCTGCAGCGGCAACCCTTCAATGTTGCGCACTGAAGCGTCGTTGCGCTCATAAATCATTTCCGGCTGCAACATTTCATCCAGGATCTCCACAATCCAGTCTTTATACAGATCCATTCCGAACGCCAGTGTCTGAATCACCAGGCAGGAGCCGAATTTATCGACGACCAGTCCGGGCAAAAAGTCTGCTTCGGTAAAAATTAACCGACAGTATTCCGGTTCAGCCAAAAACCGTTGCCGATATTGCCAGGCGTGGGCGATCCGGCGTTCAAAAAAAGCTCTGTCAATGGTTTCTTCCTGCCGCGACAACAATCGAACGGCGATTTGCGACCGGGGATTGATATATCCACGGCCCATGAATTGCTGACGACTATTATAAACATCCACGATGTCGCCCGGCGAATATTTTCCCTTCACATAGTCGATCTCACTCTGATAGATCCAGGGATGCCCGGTTTCACAGCCGTGCCGCCCCTGCCGTTTCAGTTGCACTTTCGGAATCGTTTGCATCGTGAATTCCTCCATCATTTTCGTCTTGGGGACAGGGACAGAAAGAGGGCCCTGCCGGCCCCCTTTCCAACCGTTATCTTATTGGTTCAGCATCTGTCGGGCGAATTCCCGGCCGAACTCAAAGCACTTCTGCAATTCTTCGGAAGTCGGCGCCCATTTCAATGTTGGTCCGGCCAGCCCTACCGGGATCCCGGCCGCCTTAAGCGCTATTTCAATGTCCGCCTGGGCGCCGCCGGCCCAACCATAGGCGCCAAATGCAGCCCCGGTCTTATTGAGCGGCTTCAATCCCTTCAGATAATACAAGAACCCGGCCATGCCCGGCAGCATCCCGTTATTCAGCGTCGACGCCCCAATGAGGATTCCGCGCGCCGTCAGCAGCTCAGCCACCATCTCACTCTTGTCGGCCTCCGCCATGCGATATAATTTCACCTTGATCCCGCCAGCCGTGAGCCCCTCCAAGACCTTACGGGCCATGGCTTCGGTACTGCCCCACATCGTATCATAGACCAACAGCACCATCGGTTCGGTCTCGCCGACGCCCCATTTTTTATACAACGCGACGATTTCGGCAACATGCGCCCGCCAGATCACGCCATGACTCGGCGCAATCATCCGGATCGGCAACGTCGCCAGACTATCCAGCGCCCGCAGCACCAGCTTGCTGAACGGCATCAAAATGTTGGCGAAATATTTTTTTGCTTCATACAGCACTTCGGACAGATCATTTTCGTCATCGAACTTAAAATTGCTGGAATAATGCTGGCCAAACGCGTCGTTGGAAAAAAGGATCTGCTCATCTTCGAGATAAGTCGCCATGGAGTCCGGCCAGTGCAGCATCGGCAACGGCACAAAACGCAGCGTATGCGTTCCCAGCGACAGGGAGTCGCCGTTTTTCACAACCTGAAAATCAAATTCGCGGCCGAAATACTTAATGGTTTCACCACGTCCCTGCTCCGTGATGATCACTTTGGCCTGCGGCGCCGCTTCCATAACGAGCGGCAGCCCGCTGCTATGATCGGGTTCGACGTGATTGACAATGACATAGTCGATTTTTGCTGGATCGACAATTTCCCGGATCCGCTCCAGCAACTCTTTCGCGAACGGCGCTTTAACCGTATCAATCAAGCAAATTTTTTCATCCACGATGAGATAGGAATTATAGGTAACCCCACGTGGCGTCTTGTAGCCATGAAAATCGCGGTTGGTCCAGTCCACCGCCCCCACCTGATATATCCCTTTGGCAAGCTCTGCGTTAACCATCGACATCAGCGTTTCCTCCTTTTATGTTCAATAAATGCCATACCCGGTCGGTGCAATCCGTGTTGCAACAGGGATTGCGATTATTGATCCTTTTAAATTCTACCTTCGTCCATTGCTTTCCTGCAAGCGCATTCATTCCATTTATTCGCCAACAATTGCGCGCGCGTCGCCAGTAAAGTATAATGAGACATTATACAGACATCTTTTCACAATTTTGACACAATGAAAATCAACAAGAGAGGTGACATATTTGGCTGCCATTGGTCGACACACGACCGCTGACTTCTACGGCTGCCGCCGGGAAGCGCTCAACAATATGGATTTATTGCAAAACATGTTATCGACGGCCATCCATGCCGCCGAGTTGAAAATGTTAAGCATTCAAAGCTACCAGTTTTCGCCGGAGGGAATCACCGTCGTCGCTCTACTGACGGATGGCCATCTTGCCATTCACACATATCCCGAAGTAGGCTTCGCCGCCATCGACATTTTTACCTGCGACAGCCACAGCATGCCGGAAAAGGCTTTGGCGGCCATCAAATGCAGCCTGGTGCCGGAGAAAACCAAAAACACCCTCATCAAGCGCGGCGATTTCGGCTCCGAACGGGATATGAAACCCCGAACCAAGACGCATTCCGGACCCATCCGTAAAGTCCGCGACACGGGCACGAAAGTCCTGAAGTTTTTATCCAATAAATAATTTTTCACCGAACCCTGCTTGACAATTTTAGCATAATGGATAATAATAATCCATAGAAAATATGTTAACAAAATTATAGGAGGGTTTACTTTGAACAACACGGAAAAAAATCTTGCAGCCGCCTTTGCTGGTGAATCACAGGCAAACCGGAAATATCTTGCTTTCGCCAAACAGGCGGAAATGGAAAAACTGCCGCAAGTCGCCAAATTATTCCGGGCCGCTGCTGAAGCCGAAACCATTCACGCCCATACCCATCTGCGCAATCTGGGCATGATCAAATCGACCGCCGAAAATCTCAAAGAAGCCATTGCCGGCGAAACCTACGAGTTTACTGAAATGTATCCCGGCTTCATTAGCGAAGCCAAGACTGAAAATCAATCCGCCGCTATCGTCAAAGGAATGCAACTTGCCAATGATGCAGAAAAGGTTCACGCTTCCCTGTATCAAAAGGCGTTGGATACATTGGTCAATCCGGTTGATGTCGACTATTATCTTTGCTCGGTTTGCGGCCACATCGCCGAAGGCGGAGCTCCCGATCAGTGTCCGATCTGTGGCGCGAAAGCCGTCGCTTACAAAAAAGTGAACTGATTGTCTTTCGAATAAAACAGAGGGTGGCGAAACAGCCACCCTCTGTTTTATTGTATTGGCATCATCGCAATCGGCATCCGTCGAAGTGCGAAGTTACTTTGGTTCTGTGCGTCGATTGATTTTTTCAACCGGAAATCGGATTACCACCGATTTATCGGATTTTTTCTCAAGTTGACCAATATCCCAAACTTCGGGATCGCCCGACCAGGAACTGTCCATATAGGTTCCGTCAATAAAAAGATCAGCCTGAACCAGTTCCTGAAATTTATCGTTCCGCAAATAGTCTATCATCAAATTTGCTTCTGTCTCTTGCTCTGGTTTGTTTTCCCATTCAAGCAGCACGAATCCAAAGTTCAGGAAATCTTCCCAGTCGTCATAATCCTCGCCATAACCAAGATTCAGCAGCTCCGACAATTCGCCCATAATGCCCGGTTGCTCACAACCTTCAATGTTCAGACACTCCACCAGCAATAAGATCTTCCCATTGGAGAGCGGTGCAATAAGATCTTCAAACGCAACGATCCGGTGTTTCAATCTGGCTGTCCCCTTTCCCTACCTAACCATCCGATCATAGTCACAGCACATACAGTTTATTATCTCGCCGAAGCAGGTTCGCTGTCAACGCAATCGAGTAGGAGGCTACCCATTATTTGAGTAGCCGACCTCTCACACCACCGTA
>CAZRQI010000009.1:0-29025 GCA_964602025.1 uncultured Veillonellaceae bacterium | reverse complement strand
TCGATCAGCACGGCGCCCAGAACGGACTGTTCGGCCTCGATGTTTTGCGGCGGCATTCTATCCAGCATGGTGTCCCTTTCCTTCATCCCCGAACAGTATCTTCAGGGCATCTTCCACGTTTTCCATCGGTCGCACCGACAGGCCGAGATGATCTTCCGGAATATCCTTTTCATTTTCTTTGGGGATGATCAGCACGCTGACCCCGGCCTGCTTGGCGCCATAGGCTTTTTCGAACACGCCGCCGACCGCCTTCAGTTTGCCGCGGATCGAGATCTCGCCGGTGACGGCGACATCCTGGCGCAACGGCTTGCCGGTGATCACCGAGATCAGGACGCTGAGGATCGCCACGCCGGCCGAGGGACCGTCGATCTGGCCACCGCCGATGACATTGACATGGATGTCGTATTTCGCCAGGTCGTCGCCGGTAATGCGCCGGACCAGGGAGGCGGCGTTGAACACGGAGTCCTTGGCCATGCTGCCGGCGGTTTCATTGAACCGGATCACGCCTTTGCCTTCTTGGGCGGCCGGGAAGCAGACCGCCTCGATCTCGATCACCGAGCCCAGGAATCCGGCGACGCCCAGCCCGAAGATCTTGCCGACCTCCCAGTCGGTCGACGCCTTGCGGTTCACGTACGGCGTCATCCGGCTGACCTGCAGCACCCGGAACACATCCTCGCGGCGGATTTGCGCGATCATGCCGCGGCTCTTGCCCCGGCGGAGCAAACCCAGGCTAAAGGCGTCGGCCAGCAGGTTCACCGCCTTGCGCCCTTCCACCGTGTATTCGCTGATCAGCTCCGCCACGCCCTCTTCCATCCGCACTTTCAGTTTGCGGGCGGCGTTGGTGACGATCTGGACGATTTGTTTGGGTGTCAGCGGTTCGAAGTAGACTTCGGCGCAGCGGGAACGCAGCGCGGGATTCAGCTCGCTGGCATCCCGCGTGGTCGCGCCGATCAGGATGAAGTCGGCCGGGGCGCCGTCCTTGAACAGTTTCCGGATGTACTCTGGAACATTGGGGTCCGTCTCGTCATAATACGCTGATTCGAAATACACCCGCTTGTCTTCCAGCACTTTCAGCAGTTTGTTCAGCAGCATCGGGTCCATTTCGCCGATTTCGTCGATGAACAGAATGCCGCCGTGCGCCTCCGTCACCAGGCCGGGTTTCGGCTCCGGCACCGCCGTCTCGGCCAGATCCCGCCGCGCGCCCTGATAGATCGGGTCATGGACCGAGCCCAGCAGCGGGTTGGTGATGTCGCGGGGATCCCAGCGCAGGGTGCTGCCGTCGACTTCGACGAAGGGCGCCTCCGGCGCGAACGGCGTGTATTTCAGTTTGCGGGCCTCTTCCAGCACCAGCCGCGCCGCGGTGGTCTTGCCGACGCCGGGCGGTCCGAAGAGGATCAGGTGCTGGGGGTAGGGCGACGCCAATTTCGAGCGCAACACTTCCACGGCCCGTTCCTGGCCGACGATCTCGTCCAGGCTGGCCGGTCGCAGCATTTCGTTCATGGAGCGGGTCAGACCCTTTTCTTCCAGCGCGTTCAGTTTTTCCAGCTTCTTCTGGGTCTGCGGCGTCTCGATGCTGGTTTCTTCCTTGAGGATCTGCATCCGGATTTCCTGAACGAATTCCTGGTGCCGCTCCTCCATTTTCTGCGAAATCTTCTTCTCGATGTTCTCTTCCACGGAACGGCGGGCAAGCTGCTCGGCCATCTCGTTCATGATCGCTTCCAGCGCGCCGGGAATTTCCTCGGGCGTGGGGCGTTTGTCGAGAGTGAGGTCTTCCAGCACCATCCGTTGCAACGCCAATACCCGGTCGGCGATGCTCGCCGACTGCATCAATTCGAGCGCGCCGAATTTGCTGGCCCGCAGCACGACTTTCTCCGGCCCCCAGACGGAAGCGCACATGTTGAAAATCGCGTTGGTTTCCAGCAGTTTTTCCGCGAGACGCAGATTCTCTTCCCCCGGCGACAGGTCGATGCCGACCCGCTGGACGCTTTTCGCCCGCTTCCGGCGCGGTTTCACCGCCGGCTTCGGCTCTTGCTCCGGTGCATCTTTCTTGCGAGTCACGTTATTCTCCGATGACCTGGACTTTGATTTCCGCCGTCACTTCCGGGTGAATCTTCATGACGACAGAGGCCGGGCCCAAATTTTTGATCGGTTCGGTGATGTCCATTTTGCGGCGGTCCAGCTCGATGCCGTGCTGCGCTTTGGCTGCGTCGGTAATATCCTTGGTCGTCACAGCCCCGAACAGTTTGCCGCCTTCGCCGGCTTTCGCCGTCACCTTCACTTCGATTTTCGCCAGTTGCGCCGCCAGCAGCTTCGCTTCTTCCAGTTGCCGTTTCTGCCGATCGGCCGCCGCCGCCTTCTGCTGCTGGAGCTGGTTCAGGGTGTCGGACGTCGCCGCCGCCGCCAGTTTCTTGGGTAACAGAAAGTTGCGGGCGTAGCCTTCCGCCACCTCCAGGATTTCGCCTTTTTTCCCGAGTTTTTTTACTTCCTGCAATAAAACGACTTTCATTATGATTCGGTCTCCTCTCCAATATAATTCATGATTACCGCTTCCAGACGCCGCCGGGCCTCCGCCACGTCCACGCCGTTCAGCTGGGCGCCGGCCACGGTCTGGTGCCCTCCGCCGCCGAAGGCTTCCATGATCACCTGCACGTTGACATCGCCGTCGGAGCGCGCGCTGATCGCGACGCCCTCCTCGGTCGGGCAGAGCACGAAGCTGACCCGCACGCCCTCGATGGTCAGCATGGTGTCGGCCGCCTGCGCGGAAATGATCTGGCCGTCCTTCACATCCGCCGGGCAGGTGGCGATGACCACCCCGCCGGGCAGGCTCTGCGAACCGGCCAAAATCGCCGCCCGGAGCTTCAGGTTTTCCATGTCGACCCGGAACAGATGCCGCACGATGGCGGGATCGGCGCCAGCCCGCCGCAGATACGCCGCGGCCTCGAATGTCCTGACGCCGGTCTGCACCGCGAAATTCTTGGTGTCGACGACGATCCCCGCAAACAGCGCCGAGGCTTCCAGTCGGGTGATTTCCGTCTTTTCGTCGAAATATACCAGCAGCTCGGTCACCAGTTCGCTGGTGGACGAAGCCGACGGTTCCAGATACACGATCATCGGGCTGGGGATGAAATCCTCCGACCGCCGGTGATGGTCGATCACCACCCGGCGCTCAACCCGGTCGATCAATTGCGGCGCCGCCGTCAGAAACACCCGGTGGGTATCGACGACGAACAGCAGCGTCTTCGGCGTGACCCGTTCCAGCGCCTGTTCGGCAGTCAGGAACAGACTCCCGTATTCCTCGTAGTCCGGCAGCAGCTCCCGCAGCTTTTCAAACGACAGCGCCACCGTACCCACCACGATATTCACCTTTTTGCCAAGATGGGTCGCCATCCGGGCCACTCCCATGGCCGCGCCCAGGCTGTCGAAATCTTCGCCTTCGTGGCCCATCACCAGGACGTCGCCGGCTTCCTGCATCAGTTCGCGGATGGCGTGCGCCACGACCCGGGCCTTGACGCGGGTGCTCTTCTCCATCACCTTGGCCTTGCCGCCGTAGAACTGGACTTCTTCATTGACATAGACCGCCGCCTGGTCGCCGCCGCGGCCGAGGGCCAGATCCAGGCCGGTCTGGGCCTTCTGCGCCCGCTCGCTCATCGTCCCGCCGTTGGCGGCGATCCCGATGCTCAGCGTGACCGGAATCTTGTTGCCGGCCCGCAAGGCCCGCACTTCATCGAGAATGTCGAATTTCTCGCTGATCATCCGGTCCAGGTCCGGACGGGAAAAAATGCCCATGTAGGTATCGTCCGAGTACTTCCGCAGAAACCCGTTCATGCGGCCGCACCAGGCCAGAAGATGCTGGTGGGTTTCCGACCGCAGCGTGTTGCGCTGGGTTTCATCCAGCCCCTGCAGCACATCTTCGAGGTTGTCGATCTGAATAAAACCAATGACGGCTTCGCCCTGAATCCGGCATTGCTCCGGGATGAGCGGCGGTTCGGCCACCTCTTTGCCGCCGGCGGCGACCCCGGGCGCAAGCCGGGCGGCGGGTTCGGGAGGCGCCGCCGGCGCTGGAACAGCGCCCGCCGCGGCGTCCCGCACCTGACGGCGCAGAAATGATGCCAGCGCCAGCAAAACCAGCAGCACCACCGTCAGCCAGGACGGATTCAGCGCCAGGGAGGCGAGCAGGCCGATGGCGAGAGCCAGCCAATATACCTGTTCTCTTTGCCACAAGGGTTTTCCGTTCATCGTCTATTCTCCCGTGTTGGTGTTCTCCGGCGGTTCGGGGCGACGCAGTTTCCGGAAATCAATGGCGATGTCGAACGCGCCGGCGAAAACGACCGCCTGCATGATGAATCCGTTCGTAAAGACCATGAATACCAATATCCAGCGCAAAAACTTGGGAACCTGGTGTTTCTCGCCGTAGAAGAAAGCCACCGACAATCCCTGCAGCATCAACAGCATGCTGCACGCCACCTGCAGGTTCAGGCCGGCATTGGCGACCATCTCCCATTCCCGGCTTTTGCCCCAGTATAAAAGGAGAACGGAGATGATGAAGGCGTAGAGAACCTTCGGCGAAAAGCTCCAGACGTTGAACTTCGGAAACGCCCCGATGTGATGGCCCAGTTTGCGCAGCACCGCCCGGGCGACGATAAAGTTCAGGTAGGTGTCGACCACGGACGCCATCGCAAACGCCGCCGGGAAGATCAGCTTCATCATCGCCAGCGTGTTTTTCAGGTTTTCGCTCACCTGGGCCAGGTCAGCGTCCTTCATGCCAAAATTGCGGTAAATGTTGATCGCCTGCTCCACCGCCCGGTTCATCGCCTCGGAGTGGTCGGCCAGCGGGTTGATGCCGAGCACCGCCGCACTGATCGAAAAAACAATGATTTTGGACAGCAGCGAGGCCACCGATCCGAGCAGCACCGAAGTCACCGGCGTGAAGTTCCGCCGGAAGCAATGCCCCAGGGCGATGCCGGTCAGGCCGAAGCCGATGGCGACGGTGACGGCATGCAACGGATGCAGCAGGATCGCGATGAGGATGCCGGCGACGACGGTCGCCATCAGGCTCCATTTGTAACCGTGCCGGACGCCCAGCAGGATGATCGGGACCGGCCAGATCAGGTTGACGAATGCACCGATAAAGGGAATATACACGCTGATCAGCGCAAACAGAATCGCGACGGCGGACAAAATCCCGCCTTCGACCATCGGTTGCACCCGGGAATTTCTCATCCATTCACCCCATTACTTTCAATACCAGAAGAATTCGCCCACGAAGTCCCGTTTCCTGCTAACCGTTGGCGTCGCCGCCCCTGCGAAAAAAAAATGAGCGACCGAGAATCGGCCTCTCATTTCATCGCCTGCTCCGGCGTTGCTGCTTATTCCGTCGTAAACGGCAGGAGCGCAATACTGCGGGCCCGTTTAACGGCAAGTGTCACTTGGCGCTGATGTTTGGCGCAATTGCCGGAAATCCGGCGGGGAAGTATTTTGCCGCGTTCGCTGACATAGCGTTGCAAACGACCGACTTCTTTATAGTTAATGGACTCAATTTTGTCCACGCAAAAGCTACATACTTTTTTGCGGGGGCGTCTTCCTTTTTCCCGTCTCACTTTGTTGAACCCTCCTTACATCAGAATGGAATTTCGTCATCCGGCGCCACATCCTGGCCGAATTGAGCTGCCGCATCATGAGAAGCGTTGCTTTCAGCGGCGGGACCGGCTGCGCCGGCGGACCGGCGTTCCAGGAACTCCACCGACTGGGCGATGACTTCGGTGACCCAACGTTTTTGGCCATCCTTGCCGTCGAAGCTGCGGATCTGCAGGCGGCCCTCCACCAAGGCGCGTTGCCCCTTGGTCAGGCTGTTGCCACAGTTCTCAGCCAACTTATCCCATGTGACAATGGTGATAAAATCGGCGTTGTTGTCCCGTCCGCCGCCGAATCGGTCGACTGCCAGGGTGAACGTCGTGACCATTTTTCCGCTCTGCGTGGTCCGGATTTCCGGATCCCGCACCAATCTTCCCAGTAAAAACACCTTGTTCATGGATCAGACCTCCCGACTATTCATCTTCTTTGACGATCATGTGCCGTAAGATGTCGTCGGTAATCTTCATCACGCGATCCAGCTCCGCCACAGTTGCGGGCGTGCCGGTGAAGTGGAAGATGCAGTAGTAGCCTTCGGTGAATTCTTTCACCAAATAGGCCAACCGGCGTTTGCCCCAGCGGTCGATCTTTTCCATCGTGCCGCCATTGTTCGTCACCATAGCTTCAAACTTGGCGACCACCGCTTGCGTTGCTTCTTCTTCCATCGGTTTGATGATGAATACGAGTTCATACTTTCTCAACAGGTTCACCTCCTCCTTTGGACTATCGGCCCTGTCGTCAGGGCAGGGGAGTAAAGCCCGACTATCCGAGCTTTCTTATTTTATAACAATCGCGCCGGGAACGCAACCCCGGATTTGAAGCTATACATTGAAGCGGAAGTAGACCACGTCCCCATCCTTCATCTCGTACTCCTTGCCTTCCAGCCGGACCAATCCCTTTTCGCGGGCCGCCGCCTGGCTGCCGCAGGTCATCAGGTCGTCGTAGCCGACGATTTCGGCCCGGATGAAGCCGCGTTCGATGTCGGTATGGATCTTGCCGGCCGCCTGCGGCGCCTTCGTGCCGCGGCGGATCGTCCAGGCCCGGACTTCCGGCTCGCCGGCGGTGAAGAAATGCATCAGGCCCAGCAGTTTATAGGCGGCCTTGATCAGTTTCGCCAGCCCGCTTTCCGGCAGGCCCAGGTCGCTCAGGAACGCCGCGGCCTCGTCGTCCGGCAGTTCGGCGATTTCCGATTCGATCCGGGCGGAAATGACGATCACTTCGGAGTTTTCCGCCGCACTGTATTCACGGATCTTCGCCACATGGACGTTGGCGGTGTCCTCGCCGGCTTCGTCTTCGCCGACATTGGCGGCGTACATGATCGGCTTCAGCGTCAGCAGGTTCATGTCGCGCAGCAGGACCTTCTCCTCTTCCTCCAGCCCCTGCCGGCGGACCGGCGTGCCGTCGGACAGGCCGTCCCGGACCTTTTTCAGCAATTCCATCTCGGCCAGAATCTTTTTATCGCCGCTTTTCAGCAGCCGCTGCGATTTGTCGAGCCGTTTCTCCACCGTTTCGATATCGGCCAAGCACAGTTCCGTGTTGATGATCTCGATATCCCGCACCGGGTCAATGTCACCCTCGACATGGGTGACATTCGGATCGGCGAAGCAGCGCACGACCTGCAGGACGGCATCCACCTCGCGGATATGGGCCAGGAACTTATTGCCCAGGCCTTCGCCGGTCGCGGCGCCCTTGACCAGGCCGGCGATGTCGACAAACTTCATCGCCGTGGGCGTGGTCTTCTGCGGCTTAAACATCTCGGCCAGCTTCCACAGCCGCTCGTCCGGCACTTCCACGATCCCGACATTCGGCTCGATCGTGCAGAACGGATAGTTGGCGGCCTCCGCCCCGGCTTTGGTGATCGCGTTGAACAGGGTGCTTTTGCCGACATTCGGCAGGCCGACGATGCCGACCTCAAGGGATGTGCTCATTCTGGCTTCTCCTTCTTCGTTTCCAACATTTTTAGCGCTTTTTCAAACTTCGGCCGGGGCACGAGCACGCGGCGGCCGCAGCCCAGGCACTTGATCCCGATATCCATGCCGGTGCGGACGATTTCCCAGCGGTCCGAGCCGCAGGGATGCGCTTTCTTCATTTTGGCGATGTCGCCCAGTTCCAGTTTTACCGGCATATTTCAAAAATTCCTTTCCGCTTGATGCAGGCCGCACGAGCCGCCGTCAGCGCCCGCCGTAGCCAATCAGCAGTTCGTAAATCCGCTGTCCCTCTGCTACCGAATAAATCCCCCGGAAGGCGATTTTTTCCCGCTCCAGCAGCGCCAGAACCGAATCCGACGACCCGGTCGGAAACCGAACGCTCTGGCCGCAGCTGGCGGAAATCTCGCGTGGCGTCGGGATCAGCTCGACCGGGACGCCGGCCTTCAACAGCAATTGCTCGGCCCGGATCGCCTGATGGACCGAGTCGAAGGCGATCAGCCGGTTCATAGGGTGATCGCGCGACCGGCTCCCGTGAGTTCCGTCAGGATCGAATACATATTCGTCACGGACCCCACGGCCAGTTTATCCTTGAGCTGAAAGAAGTCCAGGCACGTGCCGCAGACCAGCACATTGACGCCGCGCCGCGACAGCTCCTGAAGTCCGGTCAGGACCGGCGAGCCTTCCGCCGCCAGCTGGACGCCGCCGTTCAGCAGCAGGATCGCCTGCGGCGCCGGCTGCAGTTCCTGCAGCGACACAAAAAACGATTTCATCAGGATCGCGCCCAGCTGATCGTCGCCCTGCCCTAGGGTTGCGCGGCTGATCAGAAACACCGGCCCCGCTGCCGAAGCCGACGCCGGGACGCCAGCCGATTCAGGCAAAGCCGCCGGCGCGGCCCCGAGTGCCAGCAGATGGAGCCGAAAGACTCCGCCGGCCGGCTCGATGTTCACGCCATAGCCGCTCGCGGCGGCAAACTTGGCCACATTTTCCTTGGCCGCCGCGTTGTCGACGATCACCGTCAACTGGGGCGGCCGCTGGTCCAGGGCCTTCTTGGTCAGGATCACCGGCTGGGGACAGGCCAGGCCCTTGCAGTCCAATACCGGCGTTGGGTTGTTTCGTTCATCGGACATGGATTTTTCCCGTTCCTTTCCCGGTGACCCGGCCGATGCGGGCGGCCACGGCCACGCCGGCCGCGTGAAGTTCCGTCAGCAGATCCGCCGCCAGGTCTTCGGCCAGGCTGATGAGCAGTCCGCCCGAAGTCTGCGGATCAAACAGCAGGTCCTGTAAATTGACCGGCACCTCCGGCCGGAATTCCACCTGGTTCAGGTAGTCCCGGTTGGCGTAGGCCCCGGCCGGAACCAGTCCCATGCCGGCCGCTTCCGCCGCGTCCGGCAGCAAAGGCACCGCCCGGCTGTCCAGCTCCAGATCGACCGCGCTGCCCGCCGCCAGTTCGAAGGCGTGGCCGAGCAGGCCGAAGCCGGTGATATCCGTGCAGGCGTGGACCGGAAACCGTGTCATGACTTCCGCCGCGTACCGGTTGAGCTGCGTCATGCTGGCCGCCGCCGCGGCGACGCCCGCCGGAAACAGTTCGGCCTTCAGCGCCGTGTACAGGACGCCGGTGCCGATGGCCTTGGTCAGGATCAGCGCGTCGCCGGGCTGGGCGCCGGCATTGGTCAGCACCTTGTCCGGGTGGACGACGCCGGTCACGCTGAGTCCGTATTTGGGTTCGTCATCGTCGATGGTATGACCGCCGAGCATGACCGCGCCGGCTTCGGCGATTTTCTGCTGCCCGCCGCTGAGGATGGCCAGCAGGACTTCCGGCGCCAGCCGGCAGATGGGGAAAGTGACGATATTCATGGCGGTCAGCGGTTTGCCGCCCATCGCATAGACATCGCTGAGGCTGTTGGTCGCCGCGATCTGGCCGAACAAATAGGGATCGTCCACAATCGGCGTGAAGAAATCGAGGGTCTGGATCAGGGCGGTCTCGTCATTCAGGCGGTAGACGCCGGCATCATCGGCCGTGTCGATCCCCACCAGAACGTTCGGGTCCGTGATCCGGGGAAGCTTGCTGAGTACGTCGGCTAGGGCGCCCGGCCCTATTTTAGCCGCTCAACCGCCGCGTTTCGTGAAATCCGTCAGTTTCATCCTGCGCCCCTCCCTTCCCGCGCCGGACCGCAATCGGTCCCGCAATTCTTGTTCTATTGTACAACATTCGGCAGAAAAAAACACTGCGGAGCCAGTCCGCAGTGTCGCAGGCATTGTTTCGGGGTTTCAGCCGATCTGCACCGTATGTTGGGGCGGATAGCCGATTTCCGTCAGGCGCTTCGCCAATTCCTCCGTATCCTGGGCGTTGAAGCGGATGACCATCTCCGCCCCGTCCTCGGCCGGATAGGTCGCCAGACTGCTGATATTGATCCCCAGCTCTTTGAACACCCCGGTGATGTCGTGCAGAACGCCCACCTGGTTGGACACCTTGAAGGTGAACCGGGTTTTGCCTTCCTTGAGGCCCATAATCTCGACAAAACTCTTGAAAATGTCGGTCTCAGTGATGATGCCGGCCACCGCGTCGCCATCCATGACGACCAGTCCCGCGATGTGGTGGTTGGACATGACCAGGGCCGCTTCTTCGATCGTGGCGTCGATGTTGATGGTCACCACGTTTTTGTGCATGATGTCCTTGACCTGCATTTTCGCCAGCAGATAGTTCAGTTCAAAAATCGACAGCGTCGTCGCCGGCGACGGCGCCACCGTGCGCAGGTCGCGGTCGGTAACAATGCCGACGAGGCGGCCGTTGTCGACGACCGGCAGCCGCCGGAAATTTCGTTTGCGCATCAATTCCGACGCGTCGGCGATGGTCATCGTGGATTCGATCGTCGTTGGGTTGGGAGTCATGCGTTTTGCTACAAACATGGCTTTGCACTCCTTTCATCCCTGTAAGCGCAATTTTATGGTCAGCCGCCCAGATAAGCCTTGCGCACCGCTTCGCTTTCCGACAGTTCCTTCGCCGTCCCCGACAAAGTGATCCGGCCGGTTTCCAGCACATACGCCTTGTGGGCGATGGACAGGGCCATGTGGGCGTTTTGCTCCACGAGCAGAATCGTCGTGCCGCTGGCGTTGATTTCCTGAATGATCGAGAAGATCTCTTTGACCAGCAGCGGCGCCAGGCCCATGGACGGCTCGTCCAGCAGCATCAGTTTCGGTTGGCTCATCAGGCCGCGGCCGATGGCCAGCATCTGCTGCTCGCCGCCGGACAGGGTGCCGGCAATCTGGCTGCGCCGCTCGCCCAGTCGGGGAAAACGTTCGAACACTTTGTCGATATCCTTACGGATGCCAGCTTTGTCCGACCGGATGTAGGCCCCCAGTTCCAGATTCTCGGCCACCGTCATGTTGGCGAAGATCCGCCGGCCTTCGGGAACCTGGCTGATCCCCTTGCGGACGATCTCTTCGGCGGCCATGCCGCCAATGGCGTTGCCCTCGAACACGATGTCGCCGGTCTTGGCCCGGAGCAGTCCCGAAATGGTCCGCAGAATCGTACTCTTGCCGGCGCCGTTGGCGCCGATCAGGGTCACGATTTCGCCTTGCTTGACTTCGACGCTGATCCCCTTGAGCGCGTGAATCGCGCCATAATATACATTAATATTTTCGACTTTAAGCATCAGTTCACCTCCTCACCGAGGTACGCCTCGATGACCTGGGGATTGCTGCGGATTTCCGCCGGCGTGCCTGAAGCGATGATGCTGCCGTAGTCCAGCACATAGATTCGTTCGCAAACGCCCATGACCAGGCTCATGTCATGCTCGATCAGCAAAATCGTCAACTTCAGCTCGTCCCGGATCCAGCGGATCATTTCCATCAGCTCGTGCGTTTCCTGCGGGTTCATGCCGGCCGCCGGTTCGTCGAGCAGCAGCAATTGGGGCTGGGCCGCCAGCGCCCGGGCGATTTCCAGCCGGCGCTGTTCGCCGTACGGCAGGTTCCGGGCGATTTCATCGCGCCGGTCGTCGAGCTTGAACATCTTCAGGCATTCCAGCGCTTTGGCTTCGATCTCGTCCTCTTCCGGATAATACCGGCCGACGCGCAGCACCGATTCCGCCACGCCATATTTCACGTGGAAATGGTAGGCGATCTTGACATTGTCCAGGACTGTCAGGTCGGCGAACAGCCGGATGTTCTGGAAGGTCCGGGCAATGCCCCGCTGCGTGACCTGATAGGGTTTGAGGCCGATCAGGCTTTTGCCGTCGAACTCCATTTTGCCCGATGTCGGCTCATAAACGCCGGTCATCAGATTGAAGGCGGTGGTCTTGCCGGCGCCGTTCGGGCCGATCAGGCCGATCAGCTCGCCTTTGTTGATTTCCATATTGAAGTTGGAGACCGCTTTCAGGCCGCCGAACTCTTTGGTCAGCTTATCGATTTTTAGCAGCGCCATGCTGTCCACCTCCCCCGAGCCGGCTGAAAGCCTTCAGGCTCAGTTCCTTGTTGCCGAACAGGCCCTGCGGCCGGTAAATCATCAACACGATCAACAGCAGCGAGTAAATGACCATGCGCCACTCGGGGTAGCTGGCCAGCGCCGCCGAGATGAAGGTCAGCAGAATGGCCGCCGTGATCGAGCCGGTGATGCTGCCCATGCCGCCGAGCACGACCATCGTCAGGATGTCGAACGATTTCATGAAGGTGAACGACGCCGGATGGGCTATGTAGAAGTAATGGGAGAACAGGCCGCCGGCCACGCCGGCGAACGCGGCGCCGATCGTGAACGCCAGCACCTTGTATTTCGTCGTGTCCACGCCCATGGCTTCCGCGGCGATTTCATTCTCGCGGATCGAAATACAGGCCCGGCCGTGGCTGGAATTAATGAAGTTCTTGATAAAGAACACCGTGACGACCGTGGCGAAGAACGCCCAGGTAAAATTCGTGTAGCGGGGAATCCCCATCAGGCCGGACGCGCCGCCCACATAAGGGATGTTCAGGATCGTGATCCGGATGATTTCGCCCAGACCCAGCGTGGCGATCGCCAGGTAGTCGCCCTGCAGCCGCAGGGTCGGCAAGCCGATGGCAAAGCCCAGGATCGCCGCGCCGATCGCGCCGGCGAGGATAGCGACGAAAAAGGGCAGGCCCAGCTTGACGGTCATCACCGCCGACATGTAGGCGCCGACCGCCATGAAGCCGGCATGGCCGATCGAAAACTGGCCGGTGAACCCGGTGATCAGGTTCAGGCTGACGGCCAGGATAATATTGATGCAGATCAGAACGATGTTCAGCTGCCAGAAGGCGCCGATCAAATCCATTTCGATCAGCCCCATGGTCAGTCCATACAGGGCGACGCAGCAGGCAAAGCCGGTCAAGTCGCGTTTCATTTTGCTTCTCATGCCGCTCACCTACACTTTCTCACGGATGTTCTTGCCGAACAAACCGGCCGGCCGGAACAACAGAATGACGATCAAAATAATGAAGGCCGCCGCATCGCGGAACGTCGAGGACAGGAAGCCGCTGACCAGCGCCTCGATGACGCCGAGCATCACGCCGCCGACCATCGCGCCCGGAATCACGCCGATTCCGCCGAGAACCGCCGCGACGAACGCCTTGAGCCCGGGCATGATGCCCATCAGCGGATCGATCGAGTTATAATAAATGCCAACCAACACGCCGGCGGCCGCGGCCAGACCGGAGCCGATGGCGAAGGTGAAGGAAATGATCCGGTCCACGTTGATGCCCATCAACCGGGCGGCGTCCGTATCGTAGGAAACCGCGCGCATCGCCTTGCCCACTTTCGTATGGTTGACCACATATGTCAACAGAAACATCAAGGCCAGTGAAATCGCCAGAATCAGGATTTGCTGGCTATTGACCACCATGCCCAGGAAATGGAACGTCGTGGTGGAAAACAGATTCGGAAACGTCCGGGGTTGCGGCGTCACCAAAAGGATGCCGCCGTATTCGAGCAGCAACGAAACGCCGATGGCGGTGATCAGGATCGCGATCTTGGGCGCGCTCCGCAACGGCCGGTAGGCCAGGCGTTCGATCAGCATGCCGGCGGCGGCGGCGACCACCATCGAAAAAATCAGCGCCGGCAGGAGCGACATCTTGAAGTAGGTCGTGGCGAAGTACCCGGCGTAGGCGCCCAACATATAGATATCGCCGTGGGCGAAGTTGATGAGGCGCATGATGCCGTACACCATGGTGTAGCCCAGCGCGATCAGGGCATAGATGCTGCCCAGGGAAACGCCGTTGATCAACTGTTGAAAGAATTGCTGGGTCAATGATGATGAGTCCATTCGTTCTCCTCCTTGAAATGGAGTCCGGAAGATTCGCGGGGCGGTCCAGGCCCCGGGCCTCCGTCTTGCGTCTGAATTACGGATTCACTTTTTCACGGAACGTCTGTTTGCCGTCTTTCATTTCGATGATGACGGCGCTCTTGACGGGATCATGGTTTTCGTTGAACGAAATGCTGCCCGACACCGCGGCGAAGTTTTTCGTCTTGGCAAGCTCGTCCTTTATTTTGACTGGGTCGGCGCTATTCGCCTTCTTCATGGCTTCGATGATCATGCGGGTGGCGTCGTAGGATAACGCAGCGAAAGCGTCCGGCACCGAATTGTATTCTTTCTTGTACGCCTCGACAAAGGCGGTGACGGCCGGGCTCTTTTCATCCGGGGAATAATGGTTGCTGAAGAATCCGTTGTTGATCGCGGCGGGCGTCGCTATTTCGGCGAGTTTCGCCGAATCCCAGCCGTCGCCGCCCATCAGGGGCAGATTCATTCCCATTTCCCGGGCTTGCCGGGCGATCAGGCCGACTTCCTGATAATAGCCGGGCACAAACATGACGTCGGGGTTCTGGCCTTTGATCTTGGTCAGCGTCGCCTTGAAGTCGGTGTCCTTTTGCAGGTACGCTTCCTTGGCAACGATCTTGCCGCCGTTCTTCACGAAGGTTTCTTCGAAGAACTGGGCCAGGCCCTTGGCGTAGTCGCTGGAGTTGTCGATGTAGATGGCCGCGGTTTTCGCTTTCAGCGACCGGGTGGCGAAGTTCGCCATGACCGAGCCCTGGAACGGATCGATGAACGCGGCGCGGAACACGAATTCACGCACTTTTTTCGTGTCCGGATCGACGGTGACTTTGGGATTGGAGGCGGTGGGGCTGATGGACAGCACTTTCGCCTGCTGGTTGATCGGGGCGGCCGCCATGACACTGGAGGAGGCGATCGGTGCGATCACCGCGACCACTTTGTCCTGGGTGACCAGTTTTTGCATGGCGTTGGCGGCTTCGGCCGCTTCACTCTTGTTGTCGGCGACGATCAGTGTCAGCTGTTTGCCGAGTACGCCGCCTTTGGCATTGACTTCCTTGATGGCCAGTTTGGCCCCGTTGGCCGCCGACTGGCCGAAAGTGGCGTTGCCGCCGGTCATTTCGAGGTCAGCGCCGATCTTTATTACGTCCGCCGCCTGTTTTTTCTCGCCGCCGCAACCGGCAAAAATCACGGTCGTCAAAAGCAGGGCGAGGCATAATCCGAGGACAGGCAATTTCTTGTTCATTCCTTCTCCCCCTATTCCTAATCGCATCGTTCACTGTGGACGCTTGTTGGGACGGCATCCCTCCGTTTCCCGGCGCCGCGCTCCCAGAGGTTCACGGCCCAGAAACTGATAGAAACCCCGATTGCGTCTTCCGCCCGGCGGCAATTGTAGCCGGGAAATAGACGGCGAGGTCCACAGTTATTATATTTACGATGGGGGGGAGTGTCAACGCGCCAGGGCGGGACTCTGTGCAGGAATGTCCTCTTGCGGCGGACCCGCCAGTTTCCCACTCGGCCGGAAAGGCTGAGAAAAGCGGAATAAGACTGTTGTCGTCTTATTCCGCCATTGGAACCAACGGACTACGGATTTAATTACTGATTAAATTCAGTCTTGGCAGCGTCGGCCGGTTTGCGTACGCACAGTTATTATAGAAGCAATGGACAAACTCTGTCAAGTGATCGCCATACTTTCGCAATTTTCGCCGATCTATACAGTTTTGTACATGGGAATGGCTTCCGCATTCGGCGACATCGCCCAGATCCCCGACGGGCAGATGCCGGCGCAGATCCCGCAGCCGATGCACTTGTCCGCGTCCACCACATACTCGAACCCGCCGTTATCCGGTTTGCTGTTGCGCGAGATCGCGTTCTCAGGACAGGATTTGATGCACATGTGGCAGTCGCGGCAGGTGCCGCAGCTGATGCAGCGGTTATATTCGTCCTTGGCCGCCGGCAAGTCGCAGCTGTGGCATTTTTTGAAATAGGCGGTTTTGAGGCGCGTCGCCGGAATCCGCTTCTTGTCTTCGCCCGCGTAGCTCGTCCCGGTCAGGTAGGCATGGACGGCCAGCGCGGCCTGACGGCCGGCGCCGATCGCGTCGACGAGGCGGCCGGGTTTGATGGTGTCGCCGGCGGTGAAGACGCCCGGCGCGATGCTGAGGTCGCCGCCCGGTTTCAGGCAGCCCCGCTCCAGCGGGATGTCCGCCGGCAGATAGCTCAGGTCCGGACTCTCGCCGATGGTGATGATGACCATGTCGCCCTTGATCAGTTCGCCGGAATTGGTGATGATGCCTTCCGGCGTGATTTCCTTGGTGAAGACCGGCCAGATCAGTTCGCCGCCCAGTTCCTCCACGTGGTCGATTTCCTTTTTAAACGCCGCCGGTCGCTGCACGTCGATGCAAACCACCTGCTCCGCGCCCATCTGGTAGGCGCCCAGCGCGGCGTCCATCCCGGAGTTGCCGCAACCGATCACGATGACGCGCTTGCCGACTTTGACTTTCTCGCCGCGGTTGACGGACTTGAGGAAATCCAGGCCCTTGACGATCCGTTCATTGCCCGGCCAGGGAATCATACGGGTCACATGGCCGCCGCTGGCGACCACCACCGCGTCGTTTTCCTGCCGCAGCGCCTGATATTTCTCGGCATCGACGGAATAATTGACGACGAATTTGACGCCGACCGACTCGATGCGTTGCAGTTCCCGTTCGAGGGTTTCATGCGGCAAACGCGACCGGGGAATGACCTGTTCCATTTTTCCGCCCATCGCTTCGTGCGCCTCGTAGACTGTCACGCTGTGGCCGTCGCGGGCCAGCTGCCAGGCCGCCGACAGTCCCGCCGGGCCGCCGCCAATGACCGCGACCTTCTTGCCGGTCTGCGCGGCCGGAGGGGCGACGTCCACCGCCGCGGAATAAGTGCCCAACCGACCGATCTGGGCGGAAATGTCGATCTGGCTGCGGGTGCACTCGTCCATGCAAAGATTCATGCAGACCGCGCCGCAGACCGAGCCGGGAAAAGGCGTATAATCCAGAACCAGGCGGTAGGCTTCGTCCACCTGGCCTTCCCGAAGCAGATTGAACCGCTGTTGCGACGGAATGGACGCCGGACAGTTGAATTCGCAGGGCGCCATGTATTTCCGGTTTTCCCAGAACGGCACGCGTTGCCGGTATTTTCCCGTCGCGACCAGGCCCATGACTTGCCAGTCGTCGTCGCAGACATCGCCGAAAATCCCGCCCGCTACCCACTCGGTCTTCCGATAGGACAGAATATCCGGCGAAGTCTTCTTTGGCCGCTCATCATAGGTCAGGGGAGTGACCTTTTGCCACTCTTCCCATTTCGTCAGGGTTTCCCGCAGCTCCGGCCGTTGAAGGTCGGACAGGAACTCCTCCATACCTTGGCTGAGGTAGGCGATGTCGTCCGCATCGAGGGGACCGACTTTGACGTCCTTTTTCGACAGGCCTTGCGCCGGCCCGCGGAAATACAGCTTGCCGCCGACCATGCCGACGCAGGAGCGGTCGCCCAGCACCGATTCGAATTGCTCGCTGTCATAGCCGCAGACGACGGCCGTCCCGCCGGACATGAACTCGAACGAAAAACTGCCGCAATTCTTCAGAACCCAAAACTCCGGCGCGGAGTACAGGGGGTCGTGTTTCATGAGCGAACCGGAACGGGTTCCCGCCCGGCCGCCGACAAAAACTTTGCCGGAAGCGGCGCAGTGCGCGGAGGTGTCGCCGCCGTCGCCCCGGACCACGATTTTTCCGCCGGCGTTCAGCCAACCCACGTCGGCCGAGGCCGAGCCTTCCACATAGATCTCGGTATTCTCCAGGCACATGCAGCCGACGCGCTGGCCGGGATTTTTCACATAAAAGCGCAGGGTCTTTCCTTCCGGGTGCCACAGCGGACCGCCGATATCGTGCTGACCGGACGCTTCGATCCGAAATTCGGTTTCCCCTTCCGCCACTGCGGCGCTGATCGCCTGCAGCAGGTCCTGGGTCGACATCCGATCGTTATTTTGCAAAGTTTGGATCGTAAACATGCCTATGTCCCTCCTAACACGCATAGGTGATCGACAGTTTGTCGGCCACCGCGCGATCATTCGTCACCAGCGCGTCCGAGCGCCCCACCGGCAACGAGCTGTTGCCGACCGGCGCCATCAGTTTTTTGAACTCGGCGTCGAAGGCCAGCATGTATTCCACCACGCTCTGCGCCGCCTTGTCGACGTCGAGGCGCTTGACCAGCCGCGGATCCTGCGTGCAGATGCCGGTCGGGCAGTGGCCGGTGTTACAGGAATTGCAGCGCCCGCGCTCGTTGCCGACGCAGCCCATCAGCTGGATCAGCAGCTTGCCCATAAACACGCCGTTGGCGCCGAGGCAGATCAGCTTGAAGGCGTCCGCCGCCGCATTGCCGGTCATGCCGATGCCGCTGCCGCCCCAGAGCGGGATGCGGCCCTGGCTGCCCTGCTTGACCGCCGACTGATAGCAGTCGCGGATCTTGGAAACGACCGGGTGGCCGGTGTGGTCGAGCGAAACTTCGTTGGCCGCGCCCGTGCCGCCCTGAATGCCGTCGATGAAGAAGCCGCCGCAGATTTTGTAAGGATCGCGCAGCAGGTTGTTGTAAACCGAAACCGAGGTCGCCGACGCCGCGCACTTGATCGCGACCGGCACCCGGAACTTGAACGCCGCGTTCATCGACATGAACATCTTCTGCACCGATTCCTCGATCGAGTACAGACCCTGGTGGTTCGGCGGCGACAACAGGTCCGCCTTGGGCACGCCGCGGATCGCCTGAATATGCTCGGCCACTTTCGCCGCCGGCAGGAGGCCGCCGTCGCCGGGCTTGGCGCCTTGGCCGATCTTGATCAGGATGCCGGCCGGATCGACCTTCATCTTCGGCAGCGCCTTGACGATCCGGTTCCAGCCGAAGTGGCCCGACGCGATCTGGATGATAAAATACTTCAGATACTCCGACTCCATCAGCTTCACGGGCATCCCGCCCTCACCGGAAGACATCCGGACCGGCATGTCATGCTTTTCGTTCAGGTAGGCGGTGGCCAGCGACAACGCTTCCCAGGCCCGGGTCGACAGCGCGCCGATGGACATGTCGCTGAAAATCAGCGGATAAATCCAGTGAACCGGCGGCGTCCAGCCGTCCATGCGAATCTCGCCGTCCTGGACGGAAAACGGCAGTTCATTTGGCAGCAGCACCCGGCCGAAAGGCGCCCGCACATCGAAGGTGTGGCGTTCCGAATCCAGCGACGGGTCGGTCATTTGTGAAATCCGGCCGACGATGATTTTATCCAGCACCCGGTCGGCGTTGAGATTGGTGCGGCCGCCGCGCTTGATCGGGCTGCCACCGGCGCGGGCCACCACATTCATCCGGGAATCTTCGTTCCGTACTGGCCGGATGGCGTTGTTGGGGCAGACTTTTTCGCACATGCCGCAACCGACGCAGGCATTCGCCAGGCCGTTTTTCTGGCGGATCACCGGAACCGCGGCGTGCCGCTGGGTCGGTTCGGGCTGATGCCCGGTGGAGATCGTCATGGAACGGCGCTCGATCCGGGCCTCGATCGCGCCGAAAGTACAGGCGGCGACGCAGCTGCCGCACATCGTGCAGCGTTCCGGCGTGTAGTTGATTTTCCAGGGCAGATCGTTAAACGTGACTTCCTGGGTTCTCATTGTTTCCATCGCTGCACCTCCATGCCAGGAGTAATCATTACGATCTCCCGCTCATTCGGATAAACATCCTTCGTTTCATCCCGGTCCGGCACGATCACGTTCAAGCCGCAAACTTCCGAAGAAATCGCCATCATCTTGCTGTCGCCGCCGACCACGACCGGCCGGAGTTTCTTCGAGTCGCAGCAAGTCATGATGCTGCCATCGGGCAGCATGGCGATCACCGTGTTCGGGCCGTTGATTTCGAGATGGCCCAGCGTCTGCCGGATCGCCCGCAGCTCCTTGCTGTCGGGGCGCTGCTCCGCTTCCTCGAACGGCAGGGGGGTGATCACATGCTTGTAGTATTTGAGCGGCCATTTCAGCTCATGCAGGACGTAGTGCAGCGTGTACAGGAAGTTCTGCGAATCCGACTCAAAACCGATGTAGCCGCGATGCAGCGATTTCTGGTATTCCTTGTTCTTCGTGTAAAAGGTGTTTTCGCCATTGGCGCACAGGGTGTATCCCTGCAGGAAGAAGGGATGGGCCGCATAGCGGACGATCTCATAGTTCGTGTTCTGGCGGCACTGCACGACATAGTTGCGGGCCATCAGCTCGCCGTCGTCGTTCCAGAGCCCGAAATAGGTCGCAATGTCGCGGGGATCGCCGATCTCTTTCAACGTCAGCACATCCGGCCAGAACGAAAACACATAGCCGTTATCCTCTTTTTCCAGCAGAGTCCGCAAAGCCAGACGGATATTGAGCAACATGTCCTCTTTCTTCTCGCGGGTGGCGGTTTCCAGATAGTCCGGATAATCGTAGGCCGTAAAGATATAATACGGCATGGCTTTGATGTCGAGGCCCGGCTGGCTGTTGGTTTTAGGAATCCACTCCAGCAGGCTGCGGAAACCGCTTTTGTCCATGTAATCCTGAACCAGTTTCGCCCCTTTCTGCGTACAGGCCAACGACAGCAGCGGCTTGGTCTTGTACTCGCCGAACACGCCGGCCAGATCCTGCATCACCATGGCGAAGCCGGAATTGTCATGTCCTTCCTGTTGGGGCAGCATCAAGGCCAACGCCGTGGACGGATGCACCGGGTCCGCACTTTTAATGGCGCCTATTCTGCACATAAACTACCACACCTTCCCTCTCTTGCTAATGTTCATCTGCTGGACATCCCCGAAGCCCCCGGCATGAGAAAAACTCTGCGAAGGCCGGTAGTACCGGGACCTTCCGCAGAGTTTTTTATACTCACGGTGTACGCTTGCGCGCTGTGCCGCTCGGTCCAGACCGCCTCTTCGCGCGGAACCCTAGGCACACTCCCTTGACACGTTTGTGTTTTCCCTGCAAACGAATTGTGTCAAGGTAATTATATGAACGTAAGCTTATGCTGTCAACACGTATAATTAAATGCAGTTTATTCAGACAAGTTGTGTAAATTCGGGCCTTTTAAGCGCATATCATCTTTCCTGACTGTATATTTATTTGCATCCAGGTATTCAAGAAGGGGGACCGCCCAGCGGCGTGTAGTGTGCAGTAAATCCCGAAATTCGCCGACGGAAAGTGTGGGCTGGACCGCGAAATGCGATTGAATAACCGCGCCAATGTATTGAATTGTTTTTCTGTATACGTGTACTCCGGCGACCCGTACCAGCACGCCTTCGCGAACCAGCGCCTCAAAAAACGGCTTGATCTCCGAAATATTTTTCTGCATTTTTTCCGCCAGCCACTCCGGCGTGACTTCAACCAGTTCTTTCGGATCCATGATTTGTTCAAATTCGATCCGCAGACGGGCCCCTTTTTGTTCGTGCACCACGGCGTGCGACGGATCGGCGACGAACTCTTCCCAAAGAATCGCCAACCCCTTGCGCTCGCATTCCTTTATATACCAGTCCGCGATGCTAGCCGGCAAGCCAAGTTTCTGCCGCAATATTTCCCGGGAAATACCCGGCTCGGCCGGCTTGCTCCGGTGATACTCCCGTAGCGTCTCTTTCATCCTATCTTCATACCGTTTCACTCGCTCCGCCGGCACGAAATAGTTGCCAGCCTGCAGCACCAGGCCGGCATTGATCAACTGGCGGACCGCCGCCTGCACTTCCTCCCCGTTGGCGTAGCCGGCGAGGTTCGTCCACTCTTTTCGCGTCGGCGGTTCCTTGGCCAATTCCAGCAATTCGAGCATCATGCCCGGCGGATTATTTTGCTGCAACGCTTCCTGCAGCCGCTGCAGCCCGGCGTCCCGTTTATGTCCGGCAAGCGCGGGGCAGAGCAGGGTGATCCCGCCCATCAGATCCTGCGGTGAATACCGCCGGACCAGGCCTTTGTCGCCGCAGCCGCCGGCAACCGGCTCTTCCAGATGCAGGCGCACAAGTTCCGACGAAGCCCCTTTCGCGGCATAGGAAAGACGGCCGATAAATTCGCCGGTGCCGATGTGGAAGCGAATCCGGACGCCGGAAGGGAAGCGCGTTTTCCATTCGATGGCCGCATCCCAGACCAAACTGGTTTGCGCGACCGCTTCGGCGCTCAGGAACATCCCCCGGCCCACCTCGGTCAGGGATAGCCCGGCCAGTTTGATCGAGGCCCGTTGCCCAGCCGCCACGCTCGCCGCCGCCTGATTGTGGCTTTCCAGTTCCCGTACTTTCCCGTCCTGGCCGGTCGGGTAGATCCGGACGGCGTCGCCGACCCGCAATTGTCCCGACAATACCGAGCCGGTCACGATCAGTCCCTGCCCCTTCAAATTGAAGGCCCTGTCGATCCACATGCGGAACGGCGCCCGGCTGTCCCGGGCCCGAAGGCGCCGGCCTGTTTCCTGCAGCGTCCGCCGCAGCTCCGCCATGCCAGCGCCGGTCACCGCCGACACCCGGCAGAGGGGCGCGTCTTCCATAAACGTGCCTTTCAGCCATTCCCGGACATCCTCTTCGACGAGCAGCAGCCAGTCCTCGTCCACTTTGTCGATTTTGTTCAGGACCACGATTCCGTGACGGATCCCCAGACACCGTAGCATCTCGAAGTGTTCCCGCGTTTGCGGCATGATCCCTTCGTCGGCGGCGATGACCAGCATCGCCAGATCGATTCCGCCGGTCCCGGCCAGCATGTTCTTGAGAAAGCGTTCATGGCCAGGCACATCGACGATGCCCAGAATCAGCTCTTCGTCGAAACGCAGGGACGCGAACCCGATGTCGATCGAAATGCCCCGTTTTTTTTCCTCCTGCAGCCGGTCGGTGTCCGTGCCGGTCAGATAGCGAATCAACGCGGTCTTGCCGTGGTCGACGTGGCCGGCCGTGCCGACGATCAGGTGTTTCATCGATCCTCGCTCCGGCCGATCCGGGCCAGGGCCTCGCAAAGAATTGTCGCGTCGCCGGGGCGCAGGCACCGGACATCGAAAACCATCGCCTCTTCCCGGATCAGGGCGACGACGGGAACCGAGTTTTGCCGCAACAGCCGCTCCATTCGGGCCGCGGACACGCCTTCCGGAACCAGTTCGACGCCGTATCCGGCTAGTTCCACAGCGGGAAGCGAGCCGCCGCCGGCCAGGGATTGGGTCGGAACAACCGCCGCGCGCCATCCCGCCGGCAACAAGTCCGACAAGCGCGAATGCAAAGCCTGCGCCGCCGAAAGCAGCTCGTCCGCCGCCGCGTTCAACATTCCCCAGCCGGGAATCAGCTCCGCGGCCCGGCCCGTCAGATAATCGGTCAGGGTTCCTTCCAGCGCCGCGAGCGACAGTTTGTCGATCCGGACCGCCCGCAGCAGCGGCTCCTGCTTGATTTTGTCGATGTAGGGCCGGCGGCCCGCGATGATCCCGGCCTGTCCTGAGCCGAGCAATTTGTCGCCGCTGAAGGTCACCAGGTCAAAGCCCGCCGCAATGCACTCCTGCACGGTCGGTTCGCGGTGTCCGCCCAGCGACAGGGGCAAAAGCGTGCCGCTGCCGACATCGTTGATGGCGACGATGCCTTTGTCCCGGCACAGGCCGCACAGTTCCGCAAAGGATGGCTGGCTGGTAAAGCCGACAATCGCGAAATTGCTGGTGTGCACCTTTAATATTGCGGCGGTGTCCGGCGTGATCGCCGCGGCGTAGTCGGCGAGGCGGGTCTTGTTGGTAGTCCCCACCTCCACCAGGGTCGCGCCGCTCTGGCGGATAACGTCCGGAATCCTGAACGACCCGCCGATCTCCACCAATTCGCCCCGGCTCACGATGACTTCCCGGCCCCGCGCGATCCCGGCCACGGCCAGCAGCACGGCGGCCGCGTTGTTGTTGACGACCAGCGCCGCCTCGGCGCCTGTCAGCTTTTCCAGCCGCTGCGCGACATGGCTGTACCGCTCACCCCGAGCGCCGGCAGCCAGATCGTATTCCAGCGTGCTGTAGCCTTCCGCCACGGCCTGGACGGCCCGAAGGGCCCGCTCGCTCAGCGGCGCCCGGCCCAGATTGGTGTGTAGAACGACCCCGGTTGCGTTCACGACCTTCCGCAGGCTCGGTTGCAGCAACCGGCCGCATTCGCCGGCCGCCGCCGCCACGATTTTTTCCTGCAGTTCTCCGGGCGTCATCGTTTCGCCGCCCGCCGCCAGCAGCTCTTTTCGCGCGGAATCCGTCGCCTGCCGCAACAACTCGACTTTCACGGCATGGCTCAGTCCGGCGAACCGCGAATCGTGCCCCACTGCGCCCAACAGCTGTTCGATCGCCGGAATCTGGCGCAACAACTCTTTCTTGCTCATTCGCATGCGTTCCTTCCCTGTCTTTCTTTATCCGGGCCATTGTCCCCTCTACTTAGAAAAGTTAGTCAAACTCCGCCAAAATCCTCTATTCCGGCCTGAAAAAAAACAGGCGCGATCCCTTCCTTCCGGAAAGACCGTGCCTGTTTCCTAAACCATAAGCCGTTATTCGGTGGCTTGGCGCATCTCGCAATTGCCTTTGAAAATGGCGCCCTCGCCGATGATCAGGGAGCCGACCTTCAAATCGCCGACCACTTTCGCCGTCGGCAGCAACTCCAGTTTATCGCCGATGTCCATATTGCCGGTGACCGAACCGGCGACAACGGCGTTTTTGGCGGCGACCGTCGCGGTGATGACCGCGGTTTCACCGACAATGATATCCGCAGTGGTAACGATGTCCCCATCAAATTTGCCATCGATGCGCAGTGCACCGTTCGACGACAAGCTACCCTTGAGGGTTGTGCTCTGTCCGATCAGGGTTTCGACCTGGGCGGCAATCTCCGTATTTTTTTTATTTCCGAACATTTTTCATCTCCTGCTTTATTCCGGCCCTTACATAAAGTTAGCCGGATTTACGACGGTTCCGTTGACTTTGACTTCATAATGAACGTGCGGTCCGGTGCTGAAGCCCGAACTGCCCATATAAGCGACCAATTGCCCTTTTCGGACTTTTTGCCCGACTGTCGCCACGTTTTCCGAGTTGTGCGCGTACGAAGTCGTGATGCCATAGCCATGATCGACAACCACCTGGCGGCCATAACCGCCGTTCCAGCCGCTGGCGATTACGACGCCGTCAGCCGTGGCCACAATCGGCGTCCCGGAATCCGCGGCAACGTCAATGCCGGGATGCCAGTCACTACCGCCCCAGCGCCAGCCGAACCGGGAAGTGACTACGCCTTCCGTCGGCCAGATTGAGGGCGTGGCGGCGAGGCGCGCATTGCGCTCCTTCAACGTGTCCCGCAGATCCGCCAGGCTTTCGGCCCGGGCTTTGGCGCCCACCCGCAGATCCTTCACCAGATTGTCCAGTTCCGCGGCCTGCGGTTTCACCACCGGACCGCCCTCGCCGCCGCGCGGCAAGGATGGCCGGGAAACGCCGGAACGAGAAACTCCCGGGAGTTCTTCCTTGTTCAATAGCCGGCGGACTTCCGCATCCAGCTGGTTCAACTTCGACATTTCTTCCTGCAGTATCGCCGTGTTCTTGGCCAGTTGGTTCAACTGGCTGGCCTGGGCGACATTCACGGACCGCAGGTTTTGCAGCTCGTCGAGTTCGGATTGCGCCTGATGCAGGGTGTACTGGTAATGGACCAAGCCTGCCGCAGCGACAATCGCCGCGACGCCGACCGTAGCCAGACAGGCTTTCACATAACGGATCGGCATTTGAAAACGATATACTTTATTGCCGCGATGCGGCACAACCATCAGCGTATAGCTTCTTTTATCCGGTTTCTGAATATTTCTCCGCAAATTTTGACCTCCTCCCGACATCTCCTGAGATAACCGAGCAATCACTTGTTTTCTTCATCTTTGGTAAAATTCCTGCCAGCCGTCAAAAATTATTTTTTTCGGGCGGCATCCAGCGCCTGTTTTTCTTCTTTCGTCAACAGATACGTCGACTCGCCTTTTGTGACCGGTTTCGCATAGACCCGCGATTCTTCGCGGCCATAAATTCCCGACAGGACAAACCCGGCGTCCGCGGCATCCAGCAACGCCACGGAAAAGCTCAGATCACTGCCGGTATTGTCAAAAGCGTTGAAGCGAACCACGCCCAGTTTCTGGATGTGAGTCCGGCTATCGGCGTCGAGTCGCGCGCATTCCGCCTGCAAGGCCGCCGTCGACTTCTTGAGTTCCTCAATATCCTGAATCCGCGCCAGCATCATGGCTTCCATCGATTCGCCGGTCGCGCCCTGCATCATCTTTTTGTAGAGCAAGTTGAGCCGGTGCAGCCGCACCGCCAGATATAAGGAAGACACGCCAAAAAATGTCGCAACGACCACCAGGGCATAGGTCAGATGCGTGAGTTCCACGCCGGAAAGCGGCGTGACGATTGTCGCAGAGTCCATGGTACCACCTTTCTGTCATCTACGCGATGAAAGCAACGTTTATTTTAACCTATTTGTCGACTGCCGTTTTTTGCCATATTGCGGAAAGTGCCCATGAATCTTCGGCTAACAAATTTTTTCACCGAATTCCGATTGCGGTTCCGCCGGTTCGTCGTCGGCGGGAAAAATTCCGGCCAGTTGCTCAGCCGACAACAGCTTCATCTTTTCCACCACCATCCGCACCGGTTTTTCCGTCAGCGCCGCGATCCGGGCGACCTGCACCGCCCGCTCATAGCCCAGGATCGGAATCAGGCGCTCCGCCTGCAACGGCGACGCCGCCGCGCGGAGACGCCCCGGTTCGGCAATCCCGGTCAGGCCGGACGCCAGCTGCTGGACCAGCAGCTGCAGGGACGCCGTCAGCCATTGGCCGCTCCAAAGAATTTCCGCGGTGAACAGCGGAGCATACGCGCCGGCATCGTCCAGTCCGCACTGAATGGCGGCGGTCGTAGCGGCATCCGCGCCGCAGATCGCAAACCCCATCTGGCTGATGGTGTCGAGGAAGAGAAATTCGTGTTGGGCCGGGCTGAACGCCGTATTGGACCGCAGCCGGGGCAAGTCGATTTCCCGGGAATGGCCGGTTAGCACCCGGAGCCGTTGGCAAAACTGCAACAAGGTCAGCGCCGTATTCTTTAAATACGAGGAAATCGTCGCGTACACATCCGTATTCCGGGGAAAATCATCCGGCGAGCGCCGGACCGCCAGTTCGATTTCCGCCAATTCCCGCAGCACCGGCAATACTTCCGGCGGTCCCTGCCAACAGGGAATCAGTCCGGCCCGCAAATATTCCAGCTGTCGCCGGTAGCGCTGCAAGCTCTCCTGACACCGGCCAAAATCCGACCCCAGCGTCGACAACTCCACATCCTGGAATTGAAGCCGGGATACGGTCTCCTGAGGGCTGAAAGCCTGCTTTTGCTCCGTCAGCGCCGTCAACGCCGCTTCAAACGCGGCGTCCAGTCGGGCGAATCCGTCCAGCAGCGTGATATGGAACGCCGTCATATAGGCGGCCAGGGATTGAAGCCCCCGATCCAGCCGGAACAGCGGCGCCAGCAAATGATAGTCGCCCGGAGCCGCTCCCATTTCGAGCAGGGCGACATTGGCCAGCACTTCATCGAGATTCAGGACGAGACTGCGCACGCCGCCGCCATGGAGCGGCAACACCCGCACCTGCGCCAGCAGGAAGGCTTCGTCAGCGACCAGGCGGTCGGCGGCCCGTTCCAGCGCCGACGCAACCGGCAGACTCCATTGTTTTCCCCTGCCGAAGGCAATCGCCTGCGCCTGCCGCACCCGCAAAAAATTGCGCAACAAATCAGTCGGAAAGGCCGGCCCGGGGATGGCTATCGCCGAAACCAGCCGCGCCGTCGCAATTCCGTAAAACGCATCCTCCTCGATCTGCCAGTCGCCCAGAGCGTCTCGTTCCTGCCGCATTAGAACCCTCCCGTCCGTCAGACGGGGAACGCCGCGCGCCGGGAAGTTCCACGGCTACCCGCCGCCATTTCCGAACTCCCGGAGAGTTGTTCCAAAATCCGCTGCAGATCTTCGGCGGAATAATATTCAATCATAATCACGCCGCTATTCGGCTCCCGTTCCTGGATCTTCACCCGTGTTCCCAGCACCGCGCTCAATTCGGCTTCCACTTCTCGGCTCCCGTTTTGCAAAGCCTTTTTCGGCGTAGCCGCCGCCCGCCGAACCGGTTTTTTGGTCCGGACCCGGGCCAGTTCTTCCGCCTCCCGCGCCGTCATCGCATGTTTGATGATTTCCGCGGCGGCTTCCTCCTGCAGCGTCGGCGTTGGCAGCACCAACAGGGGCCGGGCTTGCCCGGGAGTCATTGTTCCACGTGAAACATATTCCTGGACCGTTGGCGGCAAGTTCAACAGGCGCACCGTATTCGCGATGACGGAGCGGCTCTTGCCGACCTTGGCCGAAATCTCCTCCTGGGTCAGGTCAAATTCATCGATGAGGCGGCGATAGGCAAGCGCTTCCTCCATCGGGTTCAGATTTTCACGCTGCAAATTTTCCACCAGCGCGACCGCCGTCATTTCCGCATCGGAATAATCGCGGATCAGCGCCGGAATCACTGTCAGTCCGGCGAGTTGCGACGCTCGCCAGCGCCGTTCGCCGGCGATCAGCTCATAGCCCTGGTCTTGTCGCCGGCAAACGATCGGTTGCAACACACCGTACCGCTTGATGGAATCCGCCAGCTCCGCCAGACGGTCCGGGTCGAACTCGCGCCGCGGTTGAAACCGATTCGGTATTATTTCGACGATGGTCAGATCCGAGACGCTTTCGCGGCTGTCCGCAGGGTAATCGTTGGCGAGCAGGGCATCCAGACCCCTTCCCAATCCTTTTCTATTCATCCCCGAGTACCTCCCTGGCCAAATCCATGTAAACTTCGGCGCCCCTTGATTTCGGGTCGTACTGGACGATCGGCAAGCCATGGCTGGGCGCCTCGCTGAGCCGGACATTTCTGGGAACAATCGTGCGATACACCTTATTGCGGAAATGGTTCTTCACCTCGTCGACCACCTGGATCGACAAATTCGTCCGGGCGTCGAACATCGTCAGCAACACCCCTTCCAGCTGCAGGGAAGGGTTGAGACTCTTCTGCACCAATCCGACCGTTTTCATCAGCTGCGACAAACCTTCCAACGCATAGAACTCGCACTGGATCGGCACCAGAACCGAAGAAGCGGCGGTCAGCGCATTGACCGTCAACAGCCCCAAAGAAGGAGGACAGTCCATGATGACGAAATTA